>NZ_OZ271837.1:0-300000 GCF_965601775.1 Flagellimonas sp. | reverse complement strand
CTGATTTTTGATTTAAATCGTAATCTATCGTTGAAATTGTATACAAAATCTCCCATGATATAGCCTCCCTTGGTAAACACACCATCTTCAATGGGGCTATTATAAACCCCGCCAGGAGTCAAAAATGAAGTTTCGGCAAGCTCACCGGACAATAACTGTTCCACATCTTCACCATCATTCCCGGCGATTCGCTCTCTGGAGTCACCTTGTAATGGCAAGGGTAAAAAGAATTGTGCCTTATCGTCTATGTATTGGGCGTGGATAGTAAAAGATCCTTTTTCGAAGCGTTTTTTAATGTTACCTCTAAACTGTACCCCTCTGGTTGCCAGTCCAGTTTCAATCGGGCCATCATCCTTTCTAATGAATCCGGTAAAGGCGTAAAAAGTATTGGAATCTTCACCACCCAATCGTCCTCCGGAATAAAAGTCCGTTTTCAATCTTCCGCGACTTCCCCATTCCACATTAATGATATTACCGGGATTCGTATCTCCCGTCTTGCTGGTGTAGTTTATTATTCCTGCCACAGATCCAGCACCGTACAGAACCGCGGCACCACCACGAACAAATTCAACCCCTTTAAAGCCAATATCCGGTCTAGCGTATACATCATGCGCTGAGGAATTAAGTCCAAAAGTGCTTATCAAAGGCATTCCGTCATATTGCAACGGATTAAATACATACTGCCCTCCAGAAGGAAGACCTCTAACAAAAAGGTTGGTTGCGGTCTCACCACCACCACCTTCTGCCGTAATCCCGGGAACATCCCTGAGAATATCCGCTTGGCTATTTGCTGAAAGCTTGGTGATTTCCGCAATCTTTTTTGAACTAATGGATAGAGGAGCTTGTTTCTGTGACCTGAACGTACTCGAAGCGGTTATGACTACCTCATCCAACTGCTGCCCGCTTTCTTGCAGAACAATGTTCAAAGTTACGGTGGAACCACTTAGGTCTACCGTTTGTTCCATAGGAGAAAAACCAATAAAAGAAATTCGAATAGTCTGGCTTCCGCTTAAATTGGTGGTAAGTAAAAAGTTTCCATCAAAATCAGAAGTAGTTCCTTCAGCGGTACCTACAATCAAAACGTTAGCCCCTAGAATTGGTACTCCCGAGTCGTCTTCTACGGTACCTGTAATCTCTGTCTGTGCGATACCCGTTGTCAAGGTAAGTAAAGCGAATATCGCAAATGCTAAATTTTTCATTTTTGCTTAGTTATTTGTGAGACATTTTATGAGTTAGATTGTCATTTTGTCAATGATGAAGTAAAATTATTAGTATAACCTAATCAAATTGCCAAAATATTGCGATTTTGATATGCAAACGTTTGCGAAAACGTTTTCAATAATTTGCGAAGAAGTAGTTAACTTCATTCCTACTTTTACGATATGAACAAGAAACCAAACGTTACGCTTAAGGAGCTTGCAAAGTCCCTTAATCTATCCATTTCAACCGTATCTAGGGCCTTGAACAACCATCCAGATATCAGCACCGAAACCAAGGATAGAGTTCAAAAATTAGCCGAAAAATCGAATTATGTCCCCAATGTATTTGCCAGCGGGTTTCGAAGTCATAGGTCTCACATTTTGGGTGTGATTGTACCTAACCTTTCACACTATTTTACCACCACCATTCTAAAAGGTGTTTTGGAAGAGGCGGAGAATTTAGGCTACCGTGTCATTATTTCTGAATCCAAAAACGATGAAAAAAAGCAGGCCGAAATGCTAAGTACCATGATTCAATTTGGTGTGGATGGGGTTCTGTTATCTCTGTCGAGAAAAACCAAATCCGTTGATGGGATATTGAAAGTCCTGTCTAGAATCCCCTTGGTGATGTTTGACAAGGTATCCGATAAAATTCCATGTACCCAAGTGGTCATCAATGAAGAGGAAGCTGCTTTTAATGCCGTAGAGCATCTAATCAATACGGGTAAACGAAGAATAGCCATTATCAAAGAGACCGAAGGTTCTTTTAATAGTGAAAAAAGATATGAAGGGTATCTGCGGGCACTAAGGGAACATAACCTACCGATTGATGAAAAGATAATTCTTAGCACGGAAGATATTTCACTTACCAAGGGTAGAATGATGGCCAATGTATTGTTAAGCCTAAAAAAACGACCGGATGCCATTTTTGCCATTACGGATAGTGCCGCTATTGGGGTCATCAAAGCCCTGAATAAATTCAAAATTCAGGTGCCGGAGGAAATAGCTGTAGTTGGTTTTAGTAACTCGGCTAGCTCAACCATCATCAGTCCATCTTTGACCACAGTAGACCAACCAGGGAACAAAATTGGAAAAACCTGCACAAAGTACTTGATTGATGAAATTGAAAATCCAAAAGAAGACCTGATAACCAAAACCGTCGAAATAAAAACCAATCTAGTTGTTCGAGATTCCACGTTTAAAGCGTAATTTTAGAGGAATCCCTAGCAATAAAGACATCATGAAAAATACACTGATACTCTTGTTTCTTTTTGGAACTGTGCATCTGGCTGTAGCACAAACCAAAAACTTTTTGGATATTCCCTATTTGGAAACCTCAGCCCGGGTTGACACCTTGGTTACACCAGATAAGATTTACTTGAGCATAACCATTACCGAGAAAGATTCCAAGGGAAGAAAATCGGTCGAAGAACAGGAGAATAAAATGGCCCAAGCTTTTAGAGGGTTGGGGATAGATTTGGACAAACAGCTTTTTATAAAAGATTTGAGCAGTAATTTCAAAAAGTATTTTCTACGACAGAAAGATGTTCTAAAAAGCAAACGGTTTTCTCTTTTGGTCTATTCAGGAAAGCAAGCGGGAGATGCTCTTGCCGCTTTGGAACGATTAAAAATTGCCAATACCTATTTGGAAAAGACGGAGTATTCCAAAATGGACGCACTGGAACTTGAACTAAAATCCAAGGCTGTCAAAAAAGCGAAGAAAAAGGCAGAGGCCCTCGTAGCTCCCTTGAACCAAAAAGTAGGCAGTGCCCTTCATATTTTGGACAATTCAATACCAAGCTATCCGAGAACCTCCGTTAGACAGAAGGTGACCGTTTATGCCGAAACTTTGGCAAACAAATCTCCTGAACCTTTAGATCTCGATTTTGAGCAAATCAAAGTGGAAACTTCAGTCAATGTAAAGTTCGCACTGTCCAATTGATCCAAATTGGTTCGTCTTTATAAAAAGACAACCATGAAAACCAGTTTATTTTTGGCATTAATGATGACCTTTGGTCTAAGTGCCCAGAAAACCTTACAGCTCGAAACAAATCAGAAATCACCTAAAGCTTCTTTAAGCAAATTGTCCTGGTTAGCTGGCCATTGGAAGGGGGAAGCCTTTGGTGGCATTACTGAAGAAATGTGGAGTCCCCCTATGGGTGGTTCCATGATGTTTGTTTTCAAATTAGTAAACGAAGGTGCCGTAACTTTTTATGAAGCCGGGCACATTCAACAAGTGGACGGTACTCTGATTCTTCAGCTCAAACACTTTCATGGCAATTTGAAAGGATGGGAGACCAAAGATGAAACCATTGACTTTAAACTTGTCAAAATTGAAGAGGATCGGGCTTATTTTGAAGGATTTACCCTTGAGAAAACCAACGCAAATGAAATTAAAATGTATGTTTTAATAGGGGACGAAAAGAAAAAAGAAGAGGTCACTTTTATTTACGAGAGAGTCGGAACAATGGTAAGTTCCATGAATTAGGGAATATCTTAATCCAAAACGGATAATGCCGTGGCAACCATGTTTTTCAGTTTCATGGAATCCGCATCTATTTTGGAAACAACTCGAAACCCGCTATAAAATGTAAAGAGCATAAAGGCTAAATCGTTGGCGTTTTTTGAGGCATCAATTTCGCCTCGGTCAATCGCCTTTTGAATATGCGAAGAAAATAACTCTTTCATATTACCCATATGTTTTTGGAGGGTAGTTTGCATGGCTTGGTCATTTGGAATTAGTTCAGTTGCTGTATTGACCACAAAACATCCTTTCTTCATATCGTCCTTAACGGCCTCTTCAATAGAAGACTCAAACAGTTTTTGAAAACCTTTCTTTACCGAAGATTCAGATGCCAAAATCCCTTTTACGATATCGCCAGAAGCACTACGATATTCTTGGAAAGCCCTATTAAACAATTCTTCCTTACCTCCAAAAGTATCGTACAGGCTTGCCCTATTGATTCCTAAATGGGAAACCAAATCTTGCATTGAAGTGGCGTGGAACCCTTTTTGCCAAAAGAGTTCCACAGCCTTGTTCAATACTTCTTTTTCATCAAATTGTTTGGTACGCGGCATAGTTTCCTTCTCCTTTCCAAACCAAATGTATCCAAAAAAACTATACTTGGGCAAAGCCTCCATCCACTGGGATTTCAGCGCCGGTGATATAGCTACTATCCGAAGAGCCCAAGAAAAGAGCGGTTGTTGCTATTTCCTCTGAGTTACCAAATCTTCCCAAAGAAATCATGGATGGGAAATTTGACGCCATAGCGTCGATGTTTTCCTGAGGTACATTATGCTTTCCATAAATGGGCGTGTCAATCGGGCCTGGGGCAATTGCATTGACACGAATGCCTTTTGGACCAAATTCTGCAGCCAACGTACGTACTATGGAACGCAAGGCCGCCTTACTTGAGGCATAAGCGGTCATTCCACCAAATCCTTTTATGTTAACCACAGAGGTGTTAAAAATGATGCTGGCTCCTTCATTTAAATGTTCATAAGCTGCACGAACCGTGAAAACTGGACCCCTAACATTGATATTGTAAACCTCATCGAAAATCTCTTCGGTAAGTCCATCAATAGTTTCCAATCGGAAAACCCCAGCATTTAGAAACAGTACATCTATTTTACCAAAGTGTTCTACTGTTTTAGCAATCAAATCCTTGCTGTCTGCTGTACTGGAAGCCTCAGCCTTCACCAAAAGGTAATCTCCACTTAGTTCGTTTTTCAGCGCATCCAGTTTTTCTTGACTTCTTCCTGTCAAGACTACTTTTGCACCTTCTTCAAGGTAACGCTTTGCAGTTTCTAATCCCATGCCACTGGTGGCTCCCGTTACGATGGCTACTTTGTTTTCTAGTTTTTTCATGATATAAATTTTATGTGTTGTTTTTTATTTTGGAACAATCATTCCGATACAAACATATATATTTTAGAACGTTCATTCCAAATTAAATTTTGATTTTATCTTTGTTTTAACAAATCAGCAAGGGTTTTGTATCTTTCTGGGGACTAATTTCAACTCAAATGAAACCTATCTCCTTTCTGTTAGCCCTATTTCTCTTTATCCCAATCAACCACCAAGCGCAACGTCGAAAAAGAAATACCTCCACCCCAAAAATTGAACTTCATGATTCTTTGTTTCATGGCATGAAATGGCGAAATATTGGTCCATTTCGCGGAGGACGAAGCGTGGCATCTTCAGGGGTTGTGGGTCAACCCATGACCTATTATATGGGCTCCACTGGTGGCGGGGTATGGAAAACTGTGGACGATGGAATTACCTGGAAGAATATTTCGGATGGTCAATTTGGAACGGGTACCGTGGGTGCCATAGCGGTTTCGGAAAGCAATCCGAACCTTGTGGTTGTAGGAATGGGCGAGCATGCTGCTCGTGGGGTTATGACCTCGATGGGAGATGGCGTCTATAAATCCACCGATGCCGGCAAAACCTGGAAACATATCGGACTGGATGAAAGCCGCCATATTTCGGATGTGGTAATACATCCAACCAACCCGGACATTATCTTCATTTCAGCCCAAGGAGCTCAATACGCTCCCTCCGAGCAAAGAGGCATCTATAGAACATTGGATGGCGGTGCTACCTGGGAACGTGTACTTTTTGTCGATACCATTACTGGAGCTTCCTCTTTATCCATGGATATGAAAAACCCCTTGATTCTATATGCCGCCATGTGGCAACACCAGCGTTTTCCTTGGAAAATTGAATCAGGTGGTAAAAATTCTGGAATTTATAAATCCGTTGACGGGGGTTCAACATGGAAACAATTAGAGGAAGGATTACCGAAGGAGTTTGGAAAAGCTGGGATTTCAGTTTCACGTGCTAATCCAGAACGCGTTTTTGCCGTAATTGAAGCTGAAGGAAAAAAAGGTGGGGTTTACCGTAGTGATGATGCTGGAAAGAAATGGAAACAGGTCAACTCCAACCGAATTAATATCGCCCGCTCTTGGTATTATATGGAAATTTTCGCAGACCCTCAGGATGAAAATGTAGTCTATGTGCTCAATGCGCCTGTGACCAAATCCATAGATGGGGGTAAAAGCTTTACTCCGCTTCCTACGCCACATGGAGATAATCATCATCTCTGGATACATCCCCATGACAATTCCAAAATGATAAACTCCAATGACGGAGGGGCCAACGTCTCAAACAATGGCGGGAAAAGCTGGAGTACCCAGCAAAATCAACCTACTTCACAGTTTTATCGGGTGATTACCGACAATTTAGTTCCGTATAATGTGTATGGTGGGCAACAGGACAATTCTGCTATTGCCATTGCCAGCAGAACCAATGATAATGGAATTGATTGGAAAGACTGGTATTCCGTAGCGGGTTGCGAAAGTGCGTATTTGGCTTTTGACCCCGACAATCCAGAAGTGGTCTATGGCGGGTGTTACCAAGGTATTATTGAAAAATGGGTAAAGGCATCCAGAGAAGGAAAGCCTATTAAAGAATATCCCGAATTGGGCTTAGGTAAAGTACCCAAGGATTTTAAGTTCCGGTATAATTGGAACGCCCCTATCATAAGTTCTCCACATGATAGAAATACCATTTATCACGCTGGTAATGTGGTGTTCAAAACCCAAGATGGTGGACAAAGTTGGGAAGTGGTGAGTCCAGACCTAACAAGAAATGAAAAGGAAAAACAAGGTCCTGGTGGAGGGCCGTACACTAACGAAGCAGCCGGTGGAGAAAACTATAACACCATTATGTATTTGGTGGAATCCCCACATGAACAAGGAGTTTTATATGCCGGGACTGATGATGGTTTGGTGCATATTACCAAAAATGGTGGAACCAGTTGGGAAGCTATTACCCCACCCAACATCGGAGCAGGAATTGTGAATAGTATAGAGGTCTCGCCCCATAACCCAAGTACTGCTTACATCGCTGTAATGGGATATAAGTCGATGGATTTAAAACCTTACGTCTTCAAAACCACGGATTATGGGACTACATGGACAAAAATCACCAACGGCATTAAAGACAAACACACTTTTGTGCGAGCAGTCCGAGAGGACAAAAAACGACAAGGACTTTTGTATGCCGGAACAGAAACTGGACTCTACATTTCCTTTGATGATGGACTGAACTGGCAGAAATTTCAATTAAATCTTCCCGTAGTTCCCATCAATGATTTGATTATTCAGGACAACGACCTGGTTGTAGCAACCGCAGGTCGCTCCTTTTGGATTTTGGATGATTTATCGACTCTGCAAAATACAAGCGGCGATGAAACTAGTTTGACATTGTTTCCGCCAAAAGATACCTATCTCATCTTTGGAAGTAGTCCAGAAAAACCTGTCCCAGGCTTAGGTCAAAATCCAAAAACTGGAGTCATTCTTGATTATTATTTGCCCGAAAAGGCCGATTCTTTAGATTTGAAACTCGAAGTACTTCAAAACAGCAAAGTCATTCGAACCATTACCAACAAAAAACCAAAAGACTTCAAATCTTGGCCGGGGGGTCCACCCAAACCTGTGGTTCTATCGTCAAAAAAGGGATTCAACCGATTCGCTTGGGATTTTAGAAAAGAAAGAATCCCTGCAATTGATAAGGTATTTGTTTTCGGAAACTACAATGGCTCTAGGGTTGGCCCTGGAACGTATACCCTACGCCTCACTTTGGAAGGCAATGCGGTTGAGGCTCAGGCTAAAGTACTTGCCAATCCTAAAATCGAAGCGAGTTTGGCCGATTATTCCGAGCAGCAGCAAATGCTCAACCAAATTGAAAATGCAATAACGTCCATGCATGATGCCGTAAATCAAATGCGTTCTGCAAAAAAACAACTTTTAAGCTATGACACTTTGTTGAAAGACAATGAAAACGCGCAAGAGCTTGTTAAATTGGGGGATTCTTTGGTGAAACGCATCAAAACCTGGGAAGAGAATTTGATTCAGCCTAACCAGAAAACATTTCAGGACGTTATTAATTTTCACAATCAGCTAAATGCCGACTTTATGCATCTAAAAGGATTTGTGGATAGTCCAGAGCCTCAAGTTACCGAAGGAGCCAAAGAACGGTTACGTGACCTATTGGGCAAATGGAACACTTTTGAAAATGAAAAGAAAGCCATAGTGGACAACGAAATGGCCAAATACAATGCAATGTATCAACAGCTTAATTTGCCCGCCATACTTTTGAAGGATTAACCTTAATTCATGCAAAAACCTTTTCTTGCTGACCAAGAATATATTGGTCAGGACTATACAAAGCATTCACTTCCAAAAGCCGAATACGAAAATTGCACTTTTCGTAATTGCCTATTCACAGAAGGTTTTTTGGACAATCAAAACTTTATGGAGTGCGAGTTTTTGGACTGCGATTTGACCAACGCAAACCTAAAACATACTATTTTCAAAGAATGTCATTTTAAAGATTCCAAAATGGTAGGGTTACGATTTGAAGATTGTGACACGCTTTTTCTTTCCATGAGTTTTGATAACTGCAATCTTGGTTTTGCTTCATTCTTTGAACTTAATCTTCCGCAAACCCGTTTTGTGGAATGTAGTTTTGAAGAAACCGATTTTACACAAACGCATCTTACCGGTTCCTCATTTCTTCGTTGTGATTTAAACAAGGCTATTTTTCATCAAACCAATCTTGAAAAGGTGGATTTTAGTTCTGCTTTTAACTTTGATATTGACTTAAATAATAATCAACTCAAAAAAGCAAGGTTTAGCAAGGAGAACAGTATCTATTTATTAAAAAAATACGATATTGTCATTGCCTAAATCTTAAATATGTCAGAAAAAGCCTGCTTAGAGTGTGGCGAAAAAGTTATTGGAAGGACAGATAAAAAGTTCTGCTCAGCTTACTGCAGAAACAGCTATAACAATCGCCAAAATAGGGATAGCAAGAATCTTCAGAGAAAAATCAACAACAAGCTTAGAAAAAACTACCGTATTTTAAGCGACTTTACGTTGAAAAATGGGAAGACAACTACCACTAAAATGCGTCTTTTGGACAACGGTTTCGATTTCGGATACCTTACCAGTTTATATACTACCAAAAAAGGCACTACCTATTACTTCCTGTACGACCTAGGGTATCTACCTTTGGAAAATGATCGATTTATGATTGTAAAACGAAAATAACTAAGGTTACTTCCAGTTTTGGGCATTTAGTTTCAACGCCGCAATTACAATATCCTTTCTACTGATTTGTCCCACAAGGATATCATTTTTCATAACAGGAAGTCTACGACGATTGTGCTTGTCAAAAACACCAGCAGCATCAAAAATACTCATGTCGTGGGGTATGGTTTGCACATTTTTCGTCATGTATCTTTCTACACTTTTGTCCAATATAGGTTGATTGAAGTACCTACTTTCCGCAATCTGTTTCATACAATCGGCCTCAGAAATGATTCCGACCAAGAAACCATTTTTGTCCATTACCGGACCTCCAGAAATGTGATGTTTGGCAAAAGCCTCCATAACTTCCAAAATGGATTGTTCAGGAGAAAAAGTTATCAGCTTCTTGGTCATATAGTCTTCTACCAAAATAGGGGCATTGAACTCTTTCTTCCCGGAATCCTTGGATCGGGCACCTTGAAAACTCTTGATTGCCATAGGGTTAATTTTAAAGGTTGAATATTAAATATATGATTTTTTAACGAAATTTTTAAATTTTCAGGCCAAAATGTGAAGACCTTTCATTATTTTATATTTTTAGTTTCCAACAAAATTAACCATGAACGTTTCAAAGACTCTTGCATTCTTTATGCTGCTTCTTGCCATTTATTGGAGCTACCGTTCACTAATGCCTCAATATGAGCCAGACTTTGAAATAGCCTCTACTAAGTTTTCTACCGACCGTGCTTTGCTGCACGTTGAGAATATATCCAAAGAACCTCATGCAGTAGGCTTTCCAGGTCATCAAAAGGTAAGGGGGTATATTATTTCTGAATTAAAAAAACTTGGACTTGAAACCACAGTTCAGGAAGGGTATGTTTTAGGAGACAACGCTTCCCTAACCAAGGTGGCCAATATATTGGTGCGCATCCAAGGGACCGATGAAGGTAAAGCATTGTTGCTTTTGTCACATTACGACAGTAGTCCGCATTCTTCCTTTGGGGCAAGTGATGCCGGTAGCGGAGTTGCAACTATATTGGAGGGAGTTCGGGCGTTTTTATCAACAGGAAAGACACCCAAAAATGATGTAATCATTGTCATTTCGGATGCGGAAGAATTGGGACTTAACGGTGCTGAATTTTTTGTAAACCAACATCCTTGGGCAAAGGATATCGGGCTTGTTTTAAACTTTGAGGCAAGGGGTAGCGGCGGACCTAGTTATATGCTTATAGAAACTAATAGAGGCAATGCTAGACTCATAGAGGAATTTACCAAGGCCAATCCAAAATTTCCGGTAGCCAACTCCTTGGCCTACAGTATTTATAAAATGCTACCCAACGACACGGATTTAACTGTCTTTCGGGAAGATGGGGATATTGAAGGTTTTAATTTTGCTTTCATTGATGACCATTTTGATTACCACACTGCCATGGACATCCACGAACGGTTAGACCGAAATACACTCACCCATCAAGGTTCTTATTTAATGCCTTTATTAAATCACTTCAGCCAAGTAGACCTAAGCAATCTCAAAAGCTTAAATGATTCCATCTATGTAAATCTTCCTTTTTTTGGACTTATCTCCTATCCGTATGAATGGATTTTTCCCATGCTATGGTTAGTCTCACTATGCTTTATTGGTCTTATTATTTATGGATTTAAGAAAAAAGAACTCTCCTTAAATGGGATTTTGAAGGGAATTCTACCGGCCTTAATTGTTCTTCTTGTTAACGGAGCCTTTGGTTATTTTTCATGGAAGTTTATTCTTTGGTGGTATCCTGCTTTTAAGGATATGCTCCACGGTTTCACGTATAATGGCCATACCTACATCGTGATTTATGTTTTACTATCCATTGCGATATGCTTTTGGGTATATCATAAATTCAGAAAAACGAATACGCAAAATCTTTTGGTATTCCCCATATTCATTTGGTTGCTAATTTGTTGGTTAGTAGCCCTATACTTAAAAGGTGCCAGTTTTTTCGTGCTTCCTTTATTTGGAGCGCTTGCTGCGTTACTTATCACCATAAACCAGAAGGAGCCCAATCCTTTCGTTCTGGTTTTTTTAAGTCTTCCGGCGGTTTTTATTTACGCCCCATTTATTAAAATGTTCCCTGTTGGACTGGGCTTAAAAATGCTTTTGGCCACCACTTTATTTTGTACGCTGCTGTTCTTTTTAATTCTTCCCTTTCTGGCACAAATAAAAAACAAAGACCGATTTGCTTATCTTTTTCTTGTTATATTCATTGTTTTCAGTATATCTGGGCATGTGGCGTCAGATTTTAATGAAGACCGACCTAAACCCAGTAGCCTGATGTATGTGCACAATGAAGATACCGAAGAAGCTTTTTGGGCTACCTATGATCATATCCCCATTGACTGGAACAATCAATATTTAGGGAAAGATAAAAAGGTACCCGAAACCAATAAATACAAAACCATAGCCAGCAAGTACCGTTCAAATTTCACTTATGTTTCAAATACTCAGAAGAAACCTATCGAATCCCCACTAATAGAAACTACCGAGGATACCGTTATAGGAAATGAGCGAATACTTCAATTGTGTTTTACCCCTAAACGAAATGTAAACCGTTTAGATATTTACACTAATCCACTTCAACTAACGTCCGGTAGAATAAACAACATCCCTTTTTCAGATTTCTATTTAAAAAACAGACGACAGAGATTGGCTACTCACTTTATCAGCAACAACGATTACACGGAGTTGGAACTACGTTTTCCCAAAGACTCCGTACTTGAACTTACTTTTTATGAGTCCAGTAATGACTTGCTCTCCAATCCCATTTTTACGATTCCAGAGCGGCCAAAAAACAGTATTCCTATGCCTTTTGTATTGAACGACGCCATCTTGGTCATTAAAACTTTAAAGTTTGATTAATAATTCCATTGGAGTATTAGGATGCGGCTGGTTAGGTACTCCCCTAGCCCAAAAATTAGTTGACCTTGGATTCAAAGTATATGGTACGACAACCTCGCTTTCCAAAATGGAACTGCTTCGAGATAGCGGTATTGAGCCTTACCAAATCGCACTTCATGCTAACTCTATTCAAGGAGAAATAGAAGAATTCCTGAAGAAGATAAACGTCCTTATAATCAACGTACCTCCTCGCCTTAGAAAATCAAAAACTGAAAGCTATGTGGAAAAAATGAACCTTCTTCATTCCAAAATTAAGAGCAGTTCTGTCAAGCACATTATTTTTGCCAGTAGCACTTCAGTATACGGAAATTTATCCGAGGAAATTACCGAAGATAGTGTTCCACAACCCATCACAGAATCGGGAAAACAACTTTTGGTTTGCGAAAAGCTCTTTCTAAAAGACAAAGGTTTCAAAACCACCATTATTCGATTTGGCGGTCTAATTGGTCCTAACAGACATCCTGTAACGATGCTCTCCAAAAAAACCGGATTGGCCAATGGAAATGACCCAGTAAACCTTATTCATCTCGAGGACTGCATCCACATTATTCTTACCATTCTTAAGAATGGTTATTGGAATGAAATCTTCAACGCGGTATATCCTTTTCATCCCACAAAAAAAGAATACTATACTGAAGAAGCATTGAAAAGGGGTATTCCCGCACCAGGATATGGGACAATTTTTCAAGAGAGTACCAAGGCAATAGTGGTAAGTAAGAATTTTATTAACAAATCCCATAAATTTTACACTTCGATAGTCTCCTAATTGACAACACAAAAGTGATATTTCGCAACAATTAAGATAATTTTAAGTTAATAAAACACTGATTACAAGTAAGTTAAATTCCCTTATTTCTACTTTTGTAATAGATTAAGTGTTACAGAAATGGGAAATTCAAGATTAACGACAAGAATCTTGATGGAGATGGAGAATTTGATTACAAAAAGTAGTGCAAACCCCAATATAACCTCAAGATTTCAAGACTTGCACAAGTCGATTTTAAGAAAACACTACAATGCCGCGGATGTTGAAATAGATTATAACCGGCATCGTATAAAAATGGATGTAGTTTTTAATGATCATGAATATGATCCAAAGACTATAAACACCGTAGTTTCCACTATACCCGTCAACTTGTTTTACGAGCATTTGACCTCCTTCCTTAAATCTTGTTTAGCCAAGGATGTAAAGAGTCTAGCTTTTTATGCCCGGTTACTCAAGCAATACTCCAATAAGGATATCTCATTCATGCCCGTTTGAAGGGTCACTAGGGGGTTTGGAATCATAAAAAGTGGATACCGCAAGGTCTTTGCCACTTCTTTAACAGAGGTATACCAATAATTTTTTTAGTTTTGGCCCACTAAAATGGGAACAATGAAAAAACTTATTTGCTCAGTATTGATGGTAGTTGGTCTGGGCGCTTATGGTCAGTCAGGCGATGATTTGGTAAATCACTATAGGGCCTTTTATAATGAAATGCGTTTGCAGGGTGATGTGAATGGAATTATAAATGCCTTGACACATTTAAATGTTTTGGCACCGTCCAAAGAACGTAAGGATACCTTGGCCTACGTGTACATGAACAATAATCAGCACGTACAGGCTTTAAACACCATAGGTATCGAGAAAAAGACAGATGACTCCGACCTTGCGGTTCAGGTCAAGGCCGTTTCCTTAAAGGCATTGAATCAACCTAAAAGGGCTTTGGAGCATTTTGAGCTCCTATTCACCAGAAACCCCTCTGCTTACTTGGCCTATGAGTTGGCTGACTTAAAAATACAGGTGGGTGATAATGATGGTGCCACAACTAATATTACCTACGGAATCACGAATGCCAAAGACGACATGAAGTATGCGTTTTATGAGCGACAACAGCCCTATGAGGTTCCATTAAAAGCCGCTTTTTATCACTTACAAGGTCTGGTTGCTTATAACAAGGATAAAAATAACATTGATAGTGCCATTGCTTCCATTGACGAAGCTTTAAAAATTGAACCGAATTTTAATTTGGCCAGTTTGAGCAAGCAAGCTTTAGTATCTAGAAAAGAAAAGGCCTCCGAAGGGGAACAAAATTAATTTTGTTTTTGTCCCTTTAATTGAAGTAACAAGAGACTATCTTTTTCCCTTTTCAGCTCTATCAATTCTGCGACATTTTCGTTGGGTACGGCTATTGAAAGTACATAATGGGCAATTTTCCATTGCCCATTTTCTTTTTTGAGGACCCCAGAACCCCGGCATAGTTTCATTTGGGTATCCAACAATTCATCAAACCAGGCAATCTTTCCTGAGTCCCCAACATAAATATTTCGTTCCACCGAGGTAAAACTCCACGCTTTTCCTTTATCAAAATAGGGTTTCGAAAATGCGCGAAAAGCCTCATTTTGCCAATTTTCGGTAGCATCTGTTCCAATAAAAACCCCATCGTTTGTCATTTTGGAGAAATAGGCCTCAAAATCCGCATTAGCAGCCGCTTTATGCCATGCATCCAGAAGGGTAGTGATTGCGTTTTTCTCTTCCTGCTGGGCTAGTCCAAGAAATGGAAGCAGAATCAAAAGAAATATGAGTTTAAGGGTTTTCATCCAAAATCAGTTTTGTGTCCAATTGGCTACTCAGAATGCTATTGAACTGTTGTCTTATTATATTATAGGCCTGAAGCATTTCAACAGTAGGTTCGGTGGTATCCGATTTATTTAGAATGCTTGCTTTTACCTTGAGCAAAAGTGTCCTAAACACCCTTTGCCTACTTTTTATTTGAAAGGAGTCAAACGGTTCTGGGTACTCCCCATCGGAAAGTTTCTTTTCCTTTTCCAGTAAGTCATCAATGGCCAAACTAAGATCTTCATTATTGGTGGATTTGTATAGTACGTCTATACTGCCATTCAAGGCTTGAAATTCCTCCCATTCATTTAGAATGGAAGCAACTTCTGAACTTAGTTCAAGTTTTTTTGGTAGTTTTTGGTAATCGAATGTCTGCAATTCCTCTTGTGTATCGGGATTGGAATCCGATTTTTCGTTGCACCCGAAAACTACCAGCAGTGCTAAAATCACTCTCATTTTTCGCATAAGCGAATGTACAAATTTTAAGAAAGGCTATCTTTACGCAACAACAGAAGAAATTACCTTTTCAATGCAAAAACCAATCCTCATTTTGGGCGCCTGTGGGCAAATTGGCACGGAACTTACCATGGAACTTCGCGCGAGACATGGAGGTGAAAATATTATAGCCAGTGATATTAGAGAAGGGAGTGAATCCCTAATGGCGAACGGACCCTTTGAGTTATTGGATGCCACCAACTACGAGGCCATTGAGGATGTAATCATGCATTATGAAATTGAGGAAGTATACTTAATGGCAGCCATGCTAAGTGCTACAGCGGAAAAGTTTCCCATGCGAGCCTGGAATCTGAATATGAACTCGCTGTTCAATGTGCTCAACCTAGCCAAGGAAGGTAAAATCAATAAAATTTTCTGGCCGTCTAGCATAGCGGTTTTTGGTCCTAATACCCCAAAGAAAAACACGCCTCAGAATACCATCATGGAACCCAGCACGGTATATGGTATAAGCAAACAATCCGGTGAACGCTGGTGCGAATACTATCATAAAAAGTTTGGAGTGGATGTTCGGAGTATTCGTTATCCTGGACTAATTAGTTGGAAAACAATGCCAGGGGGCGGGACTACGGATTATGCCGTAGAAATCTACCATCAAGCTCTAAAGGAGGGAAAGTACCAATGTTTCCTATCCAAGGGAACACAGTTGCCCATGATGTACATGGATGACGCCATTAGGGCTACTATTACGCTTATGGATACGGAATCAAACAACCTAACCGTGCGTTCCTCCTATAATTTAGGAAGTATGAGCTTTGCACCAGAACAAATTGCTCAAAGTATTCAAAAACATATGCCTAATTTCAAGGTTGAGTACGTTCCGGATTTTAGACAACAAATTGCGGATTCTTGGCCAAGTAGTATTGATGATAGTGCGGCAAGAAAGGATTGGGGCTGGAAACCAGATTTTGATTTGGGAGCCACAACCAACGCCATGTTGAAACACCTGAGCAAAGCCTTGTTCAATTAGGTTTACTCCTCTTCAGAATCTGGAAATTCGGAATCCGGTAGTTTGTCAATTCCCTCAGTTGGAATATCGCTTTCCTCGGTATCCTCGAAGTTGGCCATACTCCGTTCAAGCTTAGAGCTGATTTTCACTAGGTATTTGGTGTCCTCAGTAGATACTTCTACAGCTTCTATACTCTCTCCTTTATGATTTTTGAAGTTGATAATATCATTGTCACCATACCCATCCGGGTATTTTTCTACCAAAAGCTGAAGTACTTCGGCAGTGAGTTTTTTGTAGTCGACAATTACGCGTTTGAGGTTGTTCATAACGAAAGCCCAATTATCAAATCAAACTAAAATTAGAACAAAAATGAATTCGTTAGGAAGTTTTTCCGACAAAACTCAACTATTGTCAATATCCGATTTTCCGCCGGTTTTTTTTATCAATTTGATATGACGAATTTCCACACCTTTATCAATAGGTTTAAGCATATCGTACATGTTTAGCGCAACCACACTGGCGCCATGCATGGCCTCTACTTCAACCCCTGTTTTATAAAAGGTTTTGACAGTAACCAGTACCTGAATTTCCAAATCCTTAATAGAAAAATCAATCCCACAAAACTCCACAGGTAATGGATGACAATCGGGAAGTAAGTCTGCGGTTTTTTTCACGCCCAAAAAACCTGCCGCCCTGCTCATGGAAAAGACATCTCCTTTGGGAACTGAACCGGATTCAATGGCCTTAACCGTTTCCTTGGAACTTACTTTAACCACCGCCTGTGCAAGTGCGGTACGGTGAGTTGATTTTTTTTGAGTTATATCTACCATATGTTTTAGGTATTCACTTTCCATTGATAGGAGTCATCTTCAAAAAGCTCCCTGCCAAATACGGGGACTTCGGCTTTTATCTCCTCAACGATATATTGCAAGGCATTAAAAGCAGTTTTTCGATGAGGGGAGGAAACAAATACAAAAAGACATATTTCACCTGCTCCAACTGTTCCTAAACTATGATACATGTGTACATCAGTAATTTCAAAGGTATCAAATGCAGCTTTTCGAATCTCTTCAAACTTTCCGTTGGCCATTTCCTCATAGGCCGTATACTCAATTGCACTTACGGTTTTATCCCCAATGACATCTGCCCGAACCTGTCCCAAAAAAATATCATGGGCCCCAATCTGGGTTCTGGATTGCTGCTTGGCAATAGAATGAGCTATGAATTCGGCAGATATGGCACCCGAAACAAAAACCTCTTGTACTTTTTTCATCATTACGAAGCTTTTTGCTAAGGTAGCAAACAAAACACTCTCATCTACTTTTTCGTTTTGTAGGACTAATTCTGTTTAATTTGATGAGTTTTGTCAAAAAAGTGCGGTGATAACCAGTAAACTCTAAGCCCAGTAGGCATCAAATTAATCTAGATGACATCATTTGAAAAAGCCCTACTTAATTCCCTCATTGCAAACCATCCGAAAACAAGGATGCTGTCAGCGCTAATGTCTTTTTTTGTGAAAGGATACTATTTAAGAAGATGAAATAAAATAACAGATATGTTATCTATTCTCCTTTTACTCAAAGCTTTCAATCATAACCATTGCTTGCAACAGTTTTGTTTTTTTCCTTTTGACTTTATCGAAACTTACTTGCTTTACCTTTCCAAAAGTTGATTTTGTTTCGATAGCATGGATAACTTTCAAAAGGGAATTATACCCACCCTCAATTATAAAGGTATAGGTAACCGAGCTACCTGTTTTGTCTTTAATAATATGAGCTTCATTAAAATCTAGGATATGGACTTGTAATGAATCACTACGTTCGTTTAAAAACTTAAGTATGTTGTTTTCATTTGATTCATTTTCAAGATTTAAACTGAATAGTGTAGAATCCAATTTCTCTTTTTTATCCGTTAATAAAATCAATTGGCCGGGAAGGTTCTGAAAGTATTCATTTTTACTTTGTAGCGTGTGAAACTCTTCTTGTAGCTCAATGGTTTTCCCCACTGCTAGCTTAAAACATAGAAAAAGTAGTAACACTAATCCAATAAGGGTAGCCCAGATTTTATTTTTCGTTTTCATGATTTAAAACAATTAAAAGTTTAAAAAAAGAACTTTTAGGGGTTTCGTAGTCATATTCAGTTGTTTTAATCCTTTCAATCCATTTCATGTTCTCAAGCTGTACAATCCAATTGGAGAAGTCTTTATGATCTGAAGTAATCCCTGATATATATATAGTTCCTTCAATATATTCTATTGGATTTCCATTTTTTACTGGTTTTTTGAGAGGCTGGTAGGTAAGATTACTCAAAAGTATGGTGCCAGGTGCACTTTGCCCCAATTTATCAAGGTAGTATGAAACCCTTGAATTTGAGTTTATTAAAGCCTTGGCCAGTCTCTTTTCTTTCAGTTCAACTTCCTCCTTTACCTTCTGTAATCGATTGACGCTGTTTTCACTAAACATCTGCTCTTGCCTCATGTCGTTTACTTTGCCTGAATACTCTGAAAACACCAAAAAGTTCGTCAGCAACACTAGCAATACAAGACCTAGGGAAAAACGGATAAATAGTGTCAAAAAACGCTTCTCTTTATAATCGTTTCTCAATTGATTTCTCAAGTCCTGCGCATTGGATTTTATATTATCTCCTTCCAGTAGTCCCATCAGTATTGTTCCAAATGCCAAAAGCTCGGTGTTTTTTACTTGAATACCGTTCATTGAATAGCTATGTTCTTCAACCGATTCTTGTTTTGTTAGTAGGTTGGGATTTTTTTCTGTCTTGAAATCCAATACTTGATTTGAGGTTTTTACTGTAGTCTCCTCAATATGCCCAATCAAAGGGAACAATGAAGACAAACCCAAGGATAAGTTTAGAACGGGGACTTTGTGTTCTTTGATTTTCTCTAATATCCCATTGATTTCATCTTTCCGGGTTATGGACGCAAACCTTTGCCCTCGCAAGGAATAAACTTGATAATAAATTTTGTCAAAATCCAAGCTGGGAAAAGCACTACTGATTAGGGCATGCCCTTTTATGGATGGATTGGAAGGAATTTTCTTGGAAAGAACGCTATCACTGTTTAAAGCTAAACAAAGGGGGATGTTTTTCTCCAGTTGTTCAAACAACCCTTCCAATTCCGCAAAGCGCCATTGATTTTGAATGGTCAACTCCTGATTCTTCCTTTTGACCAGAACAAGGTTATATCTAAGATTTTCTTTGACATGATAAACTTCAAGGCCATAAAACCTGGACCCTTCAAACAAATAAGATTTTATACGGTTTATCACTAGTATATTACAGTTGGTTTTATTAGAATCGTAAGTTTTTGCTTGGTATCCTCTCGCCTCCGTTTGCTGAAAAGCCATTTAATTACCGGGATTCTTGCCAATACAGGTACTCCACTTCCAGTGTCATTTTTTATTTTCTCCTCCAACCCTCCGAGGATGGCTAAATCTTGATTTTGCATTCTGATGATGGAACTGAATTCACGCGAAGTAAGTCCTGGAGGTGCATCTTCATCAATTCGTTCTGAACTAAAATCGGATTGGATTACATTGATATCCAATGTTACCTGGCCATTTCCAGAAACCAGGGGTTTAATGCTCACGGCCAACTCCGCATCAATCGGTTGAAAATTTCGTATTTCAGATGCGGTTGGAATTTGTGAGCCAAAAAAGTTCTGACTAGTTACCACATAATATGTGGTTTCACCAATGGATAGATTAGCTCTATGACCATTTAGCGTAGACAATTTTGGTGTGGATTTTATTTTGATATTTCCATTGGCCTCCATGGCTTTAATCGTAGCAAAGAACTCGGGAACAACTTTTCCAATATTGAACGAGCCAAAACCATCAAACCCACCAATTATTTTGTTGACCGTGTTGGCGCCCAATGTTACGTCTGTCTCTGGGAAGAGGTTTCCCGATGTTTCCACAGGGCTATCACCGATTCCCCAGCTAATCCCAGTTTCAACTGTTGCTGTCTTTCTTACTTCTATTAACATAACCTCGATAAGTACAACAGGTACCGGCTTGTCTATTTCTTTCAGAAATTTCTTAAAACGATTTATGTTCGCGGCAGGTCCGCTTATTAAAAAACTATTGAGTTCAAAGTCGATTTTGATATCTAGGTCTGCGATTACTTCGTCTGGTAGAATATTGACTATGGCCTCCGCATTCGAAGCATAATCATTGAATTGTTCCACTCTAGTGTTTATTCTATTCTGATTACCGATATTATTTACGTTTCTCTGGGCGCCATTGTTAAAACCTCCGCCAAGATAATTTACACCGCCGGGAATAGTACGTCCCGCAGACCGTCCAAAACCAGCAGATTGCATAGGGTCTCCCAAAAGTTCAATGGACCTATGCATCATTTGAACAATTTCGAATTTCCGAACACTCAGCTGGTCTATGGTACCAAAAAAGTAGCGATCATCCTCTTTTTTAAAGGTAAAATCAAGAGCAGTTTGGGAAGAGCCGTTTGTGTTGGGAACATTTCTACCCTGATTTCTGTTCTGTGATTGTCTGGTGTTTTGAGGTAGCGCATTATTATTCTGAATTGGACTATTTTTCTTTTCAAATATTTTGGTGAGCAGTTCATCATAATAAATATGTTTGGCCTTAAAGCTGACACTACCAGCCTCCTCGAGGGGAGTGGCGACATAAACATCTAAATCTAGGTCCAGACTTATTTGTTCAATGATGTTTTGTATGGGGACATTTCTAAAATCAACGGTCAAAATTCGGTTTACGGTATCCAAAATCTGGTATTGGAAACCATTGCCTGACAAATAATTTCTATTGTTGCCTTCATCTTCTGAGGCCATCTTATCAAAAACAAAAAAGCCATCCCTCGATTTGGAGAACTCTAAATTATTGGTTGCAGCCAATTTCTCCATGGCCAATGCAAAAGGAACATCCTTAAGAAAAAGCGTCAATGGAATGTTGTCCATATCATTGGCGTACAATAGGTTTTCACCAGATATGCTAATCAATTTTCGAAAAACCTTTTGTAGTGAATCTCCTTTTAAATCGATTGAAACAAGGTCATTTACAGCGTCATAGCTGACCGTCACTTCTTTTTCAGGAATTACTTCCGGAGGAGGGATAAACTTTTTTATGGAAAGGATATTTCCCGTAAAATCAATTTCAAGACCGTATTCTTTACAGAGAAAGAGCAAAAGGTCAATAACGGTTACATTGGAAAAATTATTAACTATGTTGATTCCCTGTAGGCTCTGGTCTACGTTGAAGTTGAGTTTGTGTACTTGTGAAACCGCCAGCAAAAAGTTACTGAGGGATACGCTGTTTATATTGATGTCAAGCTTTAAATTTTCAGACAATCCCGGATTTTCAAGAGCAGTAAGCTCTAGATTGTTCTTAATTTTTAAAATCCTTTGATCTTCCTGACCGTAAGTAAGAAACACAAATAACACTAAAAGTAAGCAGAGACTTTTCTTCATGGGGACAATCAATTAATTAGCATTGGGAATATTTCTTCGATAGAAGTAGTTCCCTCTTGAACCAGCCTTATAGCATTATCGCGTAAGGAGTGGATTTGATTTTCGCTTAAATAATCATCTATTTCATGGACGTTGTCTTTTATCATTGGAATTAAAGATGTTGTGATTGGGATTATTTCATAGATAGCTTGCCTTCCCTTATATCCTGTATGATGACATTTTTGACATCCCGACGGGACGAAATGACGCGTAAGCGTTTTTGGTGGTATATAGTTATTCGGGAAAGTGGCTTTCTCCAGCCCTTCAACACGTTTACAACTGCTACACAATACCCTTACCAAACGTTGGGCAAGACTAATATTAAGCGTGTTTCCAACCAAAAATGGAGGAATTCCCATATCAATTAATCTTGAAATTGTTGCCCATGCAGAGTTGGTATGAATAGTAGATAAAACCAAATGGCCGGTCAAGGCTGCCCGTATTGCCATATTGGCTGTTTTGGCATCCCTAATTTCACCTACCATTATTATGTCAGGGTCTTGTCTTAAGAAAGTTCTTAATGCACTTGAAAAGTCCAAACCAATATGCTCTTTCAGTTGCACCTGATTTACTCCCTGCAAAGTATATTCTATAGGGTCTTCAATAGTCAAAATATTGGTCTTAGCATTGTTGAGCAATTTTAATGTTGCGTAAAGCGTGGTGGTCTTTCCAGAACCCGTTGGCCCTGAAATAAGTAGAATTCCATTGGGTTTTTTTATGGCTTCCAGATAAGTGCGAAGTTCATTTTCATTGAACCCCAAATCTTCCAATTTTACGGATTGAGTATCCTTATTAAGAATGCGAAGTACAATTTTCTCTCCAAAATGGGTAGGTAAGGAAGACACCCTAATATCAAACTTAGAATTGTCCGTGTTCATACTTATTCTACCATCCTGAGGCAATCTCTTTTCTGCGATATCCAGATTCGACCGGATTTTGATTTTGTTAATGATTAATGGGTATTCATTTAGTGGAATTGTGGACTGTTCCATCAATTTACCATCTAATCTGAAACGCACTCGACAGATTTCCTCGTAGGGTTCAAAATGTATATCGCTGCTCCCAATGGCCTTTGCATTGGCCAGAAGTCTTTCCAAGAAGTCTGGGGAGTAATGAAGCTCGCTCTTTTCCTGATGCGCTATCTGCCGATAATTGGCGGTCAGGTAGTCCTGTAGAACTTCTGAGGGGAGATGTTCCAGTTTAACCTGATGATTTAAGACGATACTAAGTTCTGAACTAAGATTTTCCGTGTTATTGGAATCTGTCCAAAATACCAATACCTCGTTTTCTACTTCCTTTGGAACTATTCTGTAGAAGAATGCTTGCTCAGAACTAATTTTTTGCAAAAGTTCTGGATGAATGGATAATTTTTTTTCCAAGCTAGTAGACATGAAGTAGGGGTTTTTCCAGTAATAGGTTCAACAAAATTGTAGATGCGAGAAAGATGCCCATCAATCCAGCAAGAGGAATGCTTTGGGCAAATAATTTTTTTTTGAAAATCAGATAAAAAAGAAGGGAAAAGAAGATGGAAAAGACGAAAAGAAAACTAAAAGTCAGAATGGGAAATCCCGAAGCAAAAGCATAAAAAAAAAGAATGTCCCCAAGTCCCAAGCTATAATTGACAAATCGCCTTTTAAGAATTAATCGCGTATAGAGGTATAGAATCAACAGTATTGTGCTCACAAGTAAAAAATTGAAAACTACACTTAGGAACAAGATGTATTTGTCATGCACTTTTATGGAATGAATTGTTATGAGCAGTATCAGAAGAAGCGGGAATAGAAACCAATACACTTGACGTTCCTTAAAATCCTGTAGCACTATGTAGCAAAGACATAGTATAGTAAGTAAGTATAATACGAGCATCTTAGTCTTTGATTGTTTGTTTTGGATTGCCGTTTTCGTCAATCTCCCATACATTAAATACCCCATCTCCATCAAAGTCGGTAATGGCTTCAGCGCGTGCAATGAAAGCGTTATTTTCTGCACTTACTATCTGGTAAACATAATTTGCGGTACCATTTTCCTTTACAGTCTGTGGAGCCTCAAAGTCCAATTCTTCCAGGTTTTGGGAATATTTGCTATGCAAGTACCTATATGTAGTCTGAGAATTGTAAATGGCTTTTAACTGTACTTGGGCCTCTACACTTTTAGCTTTGGATATAAGAGGCATCAAATTGGGTAGGGCCAGCAGAAGGAGTATTCCAATAATTGCCAATACAATCAGGGTTTCCTGTAAATTTATGGCTGGTATTTTCTTTGTCATATTCGGTTTGTTGTTTCACAATCCGAATACGTGATTCACCTATTTGGAAATCAAATTATCGGTGGTGTTCGAATTGCTTTTAATTAATTCTTTCTTAAGTCTCAATGCTTTGTTTTGATATATGCCGTTATAGGTAATTAGACTATCCAATGTCTTTATGCAATTTTCTCTGTCTTCCAGATTTAGATAACATAAAGAAATATACCATAAGGCATGCTCTCCATAAGCACGGTCATCGACGGTTTTGAATACACTTAAAGCTTCTTGTGTCCTATTCTCTTCGAGATAAGTGGTGCCCAAATACATTTTAATTCTATCGTCTTCCGGATATTTTTGGACAAGCAACTCGAGAACGGATACTATTTCGCCATATTTCCCGCTGGAATAATCATTTAAAACTTGGGGAGGAATTTTTTCCTGACTTCCTCTTTGGACGTCTTCTACAGGGTAAGGTGCATAGTTTTCCTTAAATAAATTATCCTCACTGGATTCATTTATTGTCCATACAATCCCTACTCCTGCTATTATGATAAGTGATGCTGCTATTCGAAGAAGCCATTTATTTCTTTTTTTCTTTTGTTCAACAGAAAAACCCCTTTCAACCTCTTGAATTCTTTTACGGAAATCAATCGCGTCAAAATCAGCCATTGCTTCGTGCAATAGTTTATGCTTCTCCAACTCATTTTTCAAACTAGGATCTGCATTCAGTTTCTCCTCAAAGGACAGCTTCTCATCTTTTGAAAGGTTCCCATTTAGGTAATCTTCCAAAAGGTCAAAAAAATCGGGAGTGTTATTGGGTTTGTGTTTACTCATTCTTATAAAGCTCTTTAAAAAGAGGGCTTCCCTCTATAATCTCAATTAGTCTCGCTTTACATTCGAACTTTTTTTTCCGAGTGTATCCCACACTATAGTCCATTAGTTCCGAAATTTCTATCATGCTTTTACCAGAAAAGAAATATCTCAATACTTTTTGACAGGTTTCACCCAAGCTCAAAAAGCTTTTGTGAAACAAAGTCTGTCTTTGTTGCTTTTCAAGGCGTTCAATAATATCAGAGTTAATTTCATCCGTAATTTCTGGAATTTGTTTCCATTCAAGTGATTTTTTCCGCTTTCTAAGTGTATTCATCCATATATTCCTGCACACTGCAAAAATATAGGTTGTCAAAGAACAATTGAGATCAAGAGAATCAGATTTTAATTTCTGGTAAGTGAAAACCAAAGCATCTTGAAATACATCTTTGGCGTCAACTTCGGTTCCAGAGTTTTTTGTAACGAAGCTTTTGACAACGGGATAATATCTGAAATAGATATCTTCCAATAATTCTTTATCTCCAGCTACAAAATCTAATATATCCTCTCTTTCCTCTCTTTTAGTCATCTATTAATGTTATGGCATGGATAAGTGTTACCCTAATTTTCTTTGTGTTGAAGATTTTCCAAGAATTAAAAATAAGGTTTATCGCGCTAATCATAACAGGTCCAAGCAAAATTCCACCCCATTTAAAACAACACTTTAAGAAGATATTTCTGTAAATCAGGGTATTAAAAAATGTCCTTCCTGTTCAGAAATTATTTGAAGAAATACCGGCCAAAAAAAATGTTTGTCAAAAAAAAATTACTTCTAGGGGGTAACATTTGGGTTGCTTTTAACATTCATTAACAAGAATGTACTTCATAACACCAATCGAAACCAACTAAATCATAGTTGGCAATTTTCATATCGGAATAGGAAGTACTTCAAGCTTTTCTAGGGAATAGAAAGGATTACGAGAACAAATTTTAAATAAAATCAACCTGAAAATGAAAAAGCAATTGTATTGGACTATACAGATAGTCCTCTTTTCAATCTCCTCGATTTCTTTCGCCCAAGGAGGTGGTACACCATGGACAGACTCAAATGGAGACCTTGTTTATACCCAAGGTAGTGTGGGTTTTGGAACTTCAGCAATACCTAATGAATATCGTCTTGCAATACAAGGGGGCGTACTTAGTGAGGAGGCTGAGGTGCGATTACAATCCGCATGGCCTGACTATGTCTTTGAAAAAGATTATGAGCTTCCAAGTTTGAAAGAGGTAGAAGACCATATTCGAGAATACGGACATCTTATAAACATACCTTCAGCAGAAACTGTAGGTAAAGCGGGTTTTGATGCTGGGGAGATGAATAGATTGCTGCTGGAAAAGGTTGAGGAATTGACATTATACGTAATCCAACACAATAAAAGAATTGAAAATCTAGAAGGGAACAAAGAGCATATCCAAAAATCAAAAGGTGAGATCTCCTTGACTCCAGAAAAAAGTACTATTCAGAACACTTCATTTCCATTTGCTGATATTGTCTGGCAAGAAGATTTTACAGGCTTGGCAAATGGAGCTACTTCGGATAACGGTTCTACATCATGGAGTTCTTCGATTACACCAAGTGGTACTGCAGAAGTTCAAAATGGGTTGTTCGCTTTTCAAGGAATTAATGGTGGCTCAAACGCTACATGGGTTTCTGAGGATATTGATATCAGCAACCATACCAATATCAACATTTCATATTTGGTTGGAGATGCTGCAGACGGCGAAAAAGAAACCAGTGACTATGTAAGAGGATATTATGTTCTTGACGGTGGTTCTAGAGTTCAGTTTGCCAACATTACTGATGATATTCCTACTCCGCAAACACAATCCATTACTGGATTAAATGGGAACACCATAAGAATCGAAGTTGATTTCAGGGTCAGCTATGGGAATGAGACCTATAACATTGATAATATTGTGGTAGAGGGAGATTTGATAACTCCAGCAGATACTACACCGCCTTCCGTTCCCACATCGTTTTCCAATGGTTCAATCACTGAAACTTCTGTTTCTTTAAACTGGGCGGCTTCTTCAGATGATGTTGGGGTTGTAGGATATAATGTATATCAAGACGGTGTCCTACAGGCAGGTGGAATAACGACTTTAAATCATGTGGTCACAGGTTTGTCGGCCGGCACGAGTTATGATTTCAATGTCTCAGCAGTTGATGCCGCAGGCAATGAAAGCAGCCAAAGTAGTGTATTGTCCGTTAGCACAGCTTCTGCACCCTCGGGTAGCTTGTGGACAGAATCAGGAAATAATATCTCCTATACTTCAGGAAACATTGGCATTGGAACAACTGCAATACCCTCTGGATATCGTCTTGCAGTAAATGGGAAAATACTTGCTGAAGAGTTAAAAATACAACCACAATCCCAATGGCCCGATTATGTTTTTCAATCAGATTATTTCCTGCCCTCTTTGAAACAAGTAGAAAACTATATCAAAGAAAATGGGCATTTGGAGGATATCCCGTCTGCAGCAGAGGTAGAACAGAATGGAATCGAGCTTGGAGAAATGAACAAAAGGTTGTTGGAAAAAATTGAGCAATTGACGCTTTACATTATATCGATGGATAAGACAATAACCAAGCTCGAAGACAAACAATCAGAAAAATAACATTGTATTAATCACAAAAAAGTAAAGGATGAACAAGTTGACTTTACCCTTGGCGTTGTGCGCCCTTGCCCTTAGCATTTTCACACTTTTTACCCATTTTCAAAAATCGGAGCTGGCATATGTTGATATAAACAAGCTGGTAGAAGGATATGAAAGAACCAAGGTTGAGCGAATGGAATTCAATAAAAAAGCTGAAACCCTAAAAGCAAATGTAGACAGTTTGATGACGGGATGGGAAACGGATTTAAAGTCATACGAGAAAGAACGACTTTCCATGACCAAGAAGGAAATCGAACTAAAGCAAGAGTTACTTAAAAACAAGCAGCAGCAAATAAGTAACTACCAAAAAGCTATTCAAAATCAGCTAAAGGAAGAAGACCAAAAGTTGACCCAAACGGTTATTAACGATATCAATGACTATATCCAGGAATATGGCGAGCAAGAAGGCTATAGAATCATTTTGGGAGCAAAGGGTGACGGAAATTTAATGTATGCAGAGGAAGCTTCTGACTTGACCGAGATCATTTTGGAGGATTTGAACAACTCATACAAGGCTTTGTGATGAAAAGCATTTTCCAGACATATCCACTAAAGTCCTTTTGCAGGTTAAATACATTTTTGCTGGTGTTTGTAAGCAGTTTTGTCTTACAATCTTGTCATAAGAAGGTTTTCAAAACCAAACAGGACTTGCTGGCTTATGTTATGGAAGAAAAACATGGGTTTACAAAACATAAACAGGTTAATGGTGTTGATTTTGTTTTAACATACAGACCCACAGATTTGTTGGTAGCCCAAGAAATTCCGATAGGCCCAGAACAAGATGAAGTTGAGAATCTCAGAGACAAGTATTCGGGATATATGTATTTCAACCTTTCAATGTCCTATAAGAATCGGGAAGTTCTGACCGCAGCCCTGAGAGATAGGAGCAAATACCAACGTGTATTAAAGAACCTTGCTTTCAACATGGGTGACAACATTAAAATCTACAATGAGGAGGGTCAAACTTTTCCGGTAGCCGATTGCATCTTCCCAAGAATGTATGACTTGGACGGAAAAAACACACTGCTTTTAGTGGTGAAAAGAGATGAGCGGTTACTCAAGAATGATTCTTTCAAAATCACACTAAAAGACATTGGGTTGTATACAGGTCAGGTAACGTTTAAAGTGCCTTCAAGAGCTATTCTAGAACAACCCACCTTAAGTTTCGATTTATAGAAAACAAACACATAAACTAAAAAAGAACTGCATAAAATACCAACCATGAAGAACACTACTAAACTCAGCCACAAACTCATAGCGGTTTTTCTAACGTTTACTTTTCTTCCAAGTCTTATGCCAGTCAACTATATCATGGCTTCCAATACGGGACCCAATGCGCCGGAAGCTGCAGGTTTTGAGCCCGTGGACGCAACTGATATGGTCAATTTGGCCTCTGGCGACCTAGCCTATTCCCTTCCCTTAATGGATGTGGATGGCTTTCCAATAACCCTTGGATACCACGCAGGGATAACCTCTACTTTGGACGCATCTTGGGCGGGATTGGGATGGTATTTGAACACTGGTGCTATAAATAGACAGCAGATTGGTGTTCCAGACGATTGGAAAGGTGGAACGGCGGTCAATTTTATCTCATACGAGGATGCTGAGACCACGTACAACATTGGTGTTGGTTTTGCCGCTGGACCCGTTGAAGCAGGCGTTGGCGTATCATGGGGAGGAAATAAAGGAATTTCCGGTTCCGTAAGTGCAAGTGTTAGCCTGAGTAACCTCGGTGCAATAAGTACTGGGGACAACTTGGATGTCGGGATTGGCGCAAATGCCAGTACTGATGGTGGATATTATGTTGGAGGCTATGCCAGTGCAAGGCTAGGAAACAATTCAAAAGTAGGGATAAATGCGAGTGCGGGATATTCTTCAAGTGGTTGGTCCGCATCAGGAAATCTTGGACTTACCCAAGGTAACTCTGCAAGAGTTTCAAGTATAGGCATAGGCTATAATACAAATGGTACATTCTCAATAAATAGTGGTAGTGGTGGCGCCGAAGGGATTACTGGTGGTGGCGGACTTAGCATGGGCAGTTTTTCTTCCGGTGATTATGACGTTTCAGTAAGCAACCAAGGGTTTAAGATTTCTGGACAGGGAATCGGAATACCGGTTTTCCTAAAATTTGGAAGAACAAAAGTTACCTATTCGCTGAGAAAAGGGTATAAAGATACCGCCTATGGAGCCATGTACTCTTCAGCTGCGCTTCCATCAAATGCTACGTTCTCTCCGGATAACGTATTTACAGATTATCAGAATCGGTATGCTTATATGGATGTATATGAGCAAGCCTTGCCACAGGAAGAGAAGGAGTTTATTACTGATTTTAGACCTAATGAGGAAAAGCTAAACTTTACGTATGCGGGGTATGATAATTTTGAGGTACAGGCCAACGGATTGAATGGACGTTTAAAGGCTCGGCTTTTCGACAATGTTACTCTGTTTAATCGAGGATTTGATGCCTCCGATACTGAAGAAAGCAATAAGAAAAAACATGTATTCTATCATAATACCGGTACAGCATCCACAAGGGAATTTGGTCGATTAACCAATAATCAAATGCAAATGTATTTTGAAGGAGGTTTTTCCTCCCAGGAAGTGATTGCACCAAGTACACCCAGCTTTGTTGGAAACTCTTTAAATGATTTGGTAAATGATCCTCCTCCTGCTCAATCCAGTTTTGAAAGTGGGTTGAATCAGAGAGCAACTACCCCTTCTTACGTTGAAGTATTTACAAATGGGGAGTTACCGAATGGTGGTGGTCAAGCCTTAGGGGTAGCTGAACCTGAGAGCCTTCCTTTTTCAGTTCGAAACGATGCGAACATTGTTGACCCCGATGGTATTGGAGCATATAAAATCACATCACCAGATGGAAAAACCTATCATTTTACCATACCGGTTTATCACTATGAAACGGTAAAAAGAACCCTGCTTAGAACGGCAAACCAGGACCCCTATGATGCGGATGATGTATCTGAAAGCCGTCAGTATAATAAATATGCAACTCATTGGTTACTAACGGCGGTTACAGGTCCCGACTACGTGGATAATGATGGAGATGGTAAGGTAGGAGTAAATGACTATGGTTACTGGGTAAGATTGGACTATGGAAAATGGTCAGATGGATATACCTGGAAGCAACCATACGAGGATGAAGCAAGATTATATACTACAAGTCGATTATCAGAAATTGATGATGAGGATTTTGGATATTTTTCTTTTGGGCGGAAACAACTGTATTACCTGAATAAAATTGTATCCAGGGAGCATACAGCATTTTTCGTTAAGGATATTCGACATGATGCAGTGGGAAAAACTTTTAGATACTCGTTCGCCAATGCCAACGCTGGTATAGGGGGCAATGGTCCAGATGAAATCGGTGCTACTGGAAATCAAGGCGGTTTAAACCAATCCGATGAAAATTTGCATGTTAGGGAGCTATTCGTTCCTTATGAGCAGGAATATACCCTTAGACTGGATAAGATTGCTTTGGTGAAAAATGATTTTGCGGGAAGTTTACAAAGTAATAGTGGCAGTAACTTGGGTAGTGGGTTGTCCAACTATCAAGAAAATCAGATAGTGAATGGAACATGGCGCTCTCCGGATTTTCGGAATGCATATTCTGCCAACTACGAATACCTGCTTCATCAAGAAGATAATGTGATTGACGTCAATGATTTTGCTGCTTCAGGAATTCAATCCAATGTACTGCGAGAAATTCGATTCCAACATAGCTATGACTTAGCCAAAAACTCTCCTAATTCCATTGTTACAACTCAAAATCCTTTTAAAGGAAAACTCACCTTGGACCGAGTACAATTTTTAGGCAAGGGTGGTGCAAACTATATGCCTCCTTACAGGTTCGAGTATTATGATGAAGAAAAAGAAAATATCTCATTAGCTGGAATTCGTCAAGAACTAATGAATGATCTTGGTATAAATAACGATGACGATACAGAATACAGAAGAGCATACACTAAAAGAAAAAATCAGTATGTAGACAACTGGGGTTATATCCAAGGAGATGAAGACCGCTGGAGCCTAAAAAGTATACAACTACCTCAAGGAGCCACTATCAATCTAACCTACCAAGAGGATAGTTATTGGACCGAAGCGTTCTCAAGAAGATATTGGGAAGAAAACCTCCAATTTTCTGTATATAATGACCCCAATCAAACGTGGGGTTGCAATGGCAATGGCTTTATCGGATACAGGGATTTAAAAATTTATGTCCAGAATCTTTCAGGTATTGAACAAGACTATGTGACTGACTTTACAGAGTATTTTACAATCGGTGAAAGGGTTTACTTGGATCTATGGGTTTGTAAACGTGAAGATAAATTCATTGGGTCGGACGACCAAAATTGGGTCAATATACCCGGGACCATTGATGATATTCCTCAGAGTATAAAACAATCTTCGTGTGCTGATGAAATAATGACACCAATGATTGTAGAGGATATCTTACCTAATAATACCATGATTCTTTCTGTAGGTATCGCGGTTAACCCAAACACTTACTTCTATCTGGGTCCTAGTGATGTTAACGCATCACCCATAAGCAACAACCCATCTCAACTATATTATTATGGAAAAGTGGATGGACAGGGATCACCTCGTTTTCAAGCTGGGATTCGCGGTGAGTGCAGGGATATAGGGAGTCAACAAAGTGCACACTCCATGACATACCGTCTTCTGGCCAACAAGGTTCCAGAAAACGAAATGGGAGGAGGGCTTAGAGTTGCGAAAATTGAGACCGCTTCCAGTGATGGTAATGTAGGAGTTTTGGAGTATGATTATACTTTCCCGCAGGGACATGAAAGAGCTGGGGTATCTTCCGGAATCACTTCGTTTGCTCCCTTAGATGGTCTCCAGTTTGTTCCTTATCAATCGGAACTCCCAAGTCCCGGTGTACAATATGAATATGTCACGCTTTTTAGAAAGGACGGTAATGGCGACATATTGGATTATACCCGTTATAATTTTTATACGCTTCAACCTGCCACAGATATTTTTAGGGAGAATATAGTTTTGGAAGGTCACGAAGAGTTTGAAAGCAACCTCAATCAAAACCCCCTCTTTGAGGCTTCAGTATTAACCGAAAGTCAAGGGGATATAACGTCTAAATCTATTGATGTCCATGTAAATACTGCGATTTTAGGCCAATTTAAAGAAATAACACAATACAATCCTTTTGGACATGCCATCTCAAAAGTAAGTTATGATTATATCAATGGGCAACCCTTGGCACAAATTGGAAAAGGACATGTTCAGGAATCATTCAACAGCCTTAAATCTGTTTTCCAGTCTAATACGGATGGTGTTAATAACATAAACCTAGATAGTAGATTGTTGAGCATATCTACCCGAACAGATTATAGCAATATGCTGCAAAAGGTGACCAACCAGGCCAATGGGCTAACCACAAGTGTAGAATACGATGAAGTGGACCCCATTTTGGGAAGCTTCCGAAAAAGCATCACCTTATTGGCAGATGGAACGTACAAGCACGAATCTCGAATTCCAGCCTATGAGGTGTATGCAGGTATGGGGCCAAAAAGTTTTGCCTTCGCTAACAAAAATATGTTAACCCAGGAAGCCATGATGATTGTCGGTGTAGGTTCACTTGCACAGTCGAAGAGCACCAGCGCTACAGTGACCACATGGAAAAATTCTACCCAATATAACGCAGATACTTCTCCAACCACTGACGGGATTTGGAGAAAACATGAATCCTATGTTTGGGATGATACTCTAGATGCAGAAGGGACATTTGGTCAAGAGATTACCTCTTCGGATTTCAATTGGAATGGTACGGAGCAGACCAACCCGCAATGGCAAAAGATATCGGAAACCACCCGCTACGATGTCTGGTCCTCACCATTGGAGGCAAAAGACATTAACGACACCTACGCATCGACCAAAATGGGAGACAATGCCACCAAGATATTCGCATCCGGAAATGCGGGCTATAATGAGATTTTTTACTCAGGTGCGGAGGACTTAAATGGTTCTAGTTTTGGAGGCGAAGTCCTTAAGGGAACCGCTCAGGAAAATTCAACCTATGCCCATACTGGAACTAAATCCTTGCGAATTACTTCAGGACAGAATGCATTCCAGATTGCCGTAACTGAAGGTAAAATAAACCAATATAAAGTTTCCCTTTGGTCGAGGTTTGGGAACCATTTGGATACACGTATCAGAGTAGGCTCTACAACGGTGTCTCCAACCCTTGGTGAAACCGTAAGGGCTGGGGAATGGGTTCAATTAAATTACTATTTCACAGTAAGTGGAACGCAAAATGTTGAGGTCATTACCAGTGGAGGAACTTTATATGTTGACGATTTTAGACTACATCCTGTCAATTCCAGTGTGAACTCTTATGTCTATAACACATGGGACGAACTCACTCATATTTTGGGGCCTAACAATATGGGCACTCGGTATGAATACGATTCCGCTGGAAGGTTATCCAATACATATACTGAAGTAGTGGACTTTAACGGCGCAGGAACAGGAGGGTTTAAACAAACCAGCAATCATCAATACAATTATCAGGATTTAGGGGGTAATTGATTCCATTAGAATTACTATCCAAAAGGATTGGGAGGATAAACACGCATAAAACAAAACGCAAAAAATAAAGTAGCTGACCATGAAACAATCAATAACCAAGTTATATACGCTTACCTTTTTACTCTGTCTGCTCGGCATGTTTGGAATTAATGCACAGTCCGCATCCATTAGTGGGCCATCACCTTCAGGTACCATTAATGTAGGGGATACCCGCACATTTTCTGTGGGTGTGAGTGGTGCTCAAAGTGTTGTAAACATTAATTGGTCCTCAAGTTCTAATTATACCATTGTATCGGGTCAAGGTACCTCCACTGCGCAAATACGATTCACAAAGGTGGGAAGCGTTTCAGTTAGGGCTACCGTGGTTATTATGCCTTCCTTTCAAAGTCTATATCCATCAAGAACGGTATCGGTAAATGGAACGGTTGTCGGTCCGGTTAGCATTACTTCAGGGCCTACCTCGCGTTGTGAAGGAGGTGGATCCTCTGATTACAATGCTAGTGCTTCGAATGCCAATAGCTACAGTTGGTCATTAAGTCCTTCCTCTGCTGGTAGCATTAATAGTTCCACGGGCTTGGTCAGCTGGAACAGCAACTTTTCAGGGACAGCTACGGTTTCGGTAACAGCATTTGGGGATAACAATAGTAGTAGTTCTACTTCTAGGTCGGTAACCGTAAGGGATGTTCCTGGAACTCCTCCCCCAATCAGTGCCTCCAACTCTTCTTTATGTAGTGGACAATCAACAACCATTACCTTGGCGGGGTCAGCCCTTGGTATACAATATACCCTATTCAAAAATGGGACATCAGTAGGTTCTAGAACTTCAACACAATTTGGACAGCAATTATCTTGGACCAACATGACTGCCGGTAGTTACTATGTCCGAGCTTCAAACCCTAGCAATACCTGTGGTTTTGGACCGGCAAACAGTACAATTACGGTTACTTCCCAACAAGGTTTGGGCAGCAATATCGTTTTAAACAATCAAGGTTCCAGTACACGATGTCAAGGTTCTGGGACCACTGGTTTTAATGTTACGGGAGGTTCCAGTGGTAATACCTATCAATGGTCTGTTTCGGGCGGAGGAAACACAATATCCGGTTCAGGTAGAAATGCCACCGTGACATGGAGTCCAAGTTTTGGAGGTAGTACGGCCACCATTTCGGTAGTGGTGACCAGCCAGTGTGGTACAAGCACTACACGCACCCGCAGTGTTGTCGTGGACCCAGCAACCTCGGCACCACCTCCTTTAAGCGCTTCGGAGACGACCATTTGTAGTGGCTCTTCTACTAACCTTACGCTAGCTGGCTCTGCTCTGGGTGTCCAATATACCTTGTATAGAAATGGGACATCCGTTGGTTCACAAACCTCTACCCAGTTTGGTCAACAGTTATCATGGTCCGTAAGTTCTGGGGGAAGCTATAATGTTAGAGCTAACGACCCTGGTTCTTCCTGTGGCCTAGGTCCCGCAGGGAACACCGTCAATATAACTTCCCAGCAAGGCTTGGGAAGTAATATAGTTCTCAACAACGAGGGTGCCAGCACGCGATGTCAAGGTTCAGGAACCACTGGTTTTAATGTTACGGGAGGTTCGAGTACCAATACATACCAATGGTCCGTGTCTGGTGGAGGAAACACGATATCAGGTTCAGGTAGGGATGCCACAGTGACCTGGAATCCCAGCTTTGGAGGCAGTACGGCCACCATTTCGGTAGTGGTAACCAGTCAGTGCGGAACCAGTACTACCCGAACAAGAAGTGTTGTGGTGGACCCGGCCACTTCTGCGCCCCCTCCTTTAAGCGCTTCGGAAACCACCATTTGTAGCGGTTCTTCAACTAACCTTACGCTTGCTGGTTCTGCTTTGGGTGTTCAATATACCTTGTATCGAAATGGGACATCGGTTGGTTCACAAACCTCTACCCAGTTTGGTCAACAGTTATCATGGTCCGTGAGTTCTGGGGGAAGCTATAATGTTAGAGCCAACGACCCAGGTTCTTCCTGTGGACTCGGCCCAGCAGGGAACACCGTCAATATAACCTCCCAGCAAGGTTTGGGAAGCAATATAGTTCTTAACAACGAAGGTGCCAGCACAAGATGTCAAGGTTCGGGGACCCAAGATTTCAACGTTACGGGAGGTTCGAGCACCAATACATACCAATGGTCAGTATCCGGCGGAGGAAACACGATATCAGGTTCCGGTAGGGATGCTACAGTGACTTGGAATCCCAGCTTTGGTGGCAGTACAGTTACTATTTCGGTAATAGTTACCAGCCAGTGTGGTACAAGTACCACACGTACGAGCAGTGTTGTAGTTAACCCATCTCCCTCAGCACCCCCACCCATGAGTGCGGAAGATGCTACAATTTGTAGTGATTCATCTACTACACTTACCCTAGCAGGCTCTGCCCTCGGAATAAATTATCATTTATACAAAAATGGAGTTTCGCAGGGTTTTCAAACTTCAACAGCATTTGGCGAACAATTATCATGGTCTAACATTACAGCGGGCAGTTACTATGTGAGAACTTCCGATCCAAACAATTCCTGTGGTCAAGGTCCTGCAGGGAATACAGTCACAATAACATCTCTCCAGGGCTTGGGGAGCAATATTGTACTCAACAATGAAGGCGCCAGTTCTCGTTGCCAAGGTTCAGGCACTACAAACTTTAATATTACGGGAGGTTCAAATTCCAATACTTACCAATGGTCTGTTTCTGCTGGATCTAGCACAATCAATGATTCTGGCCGCAATGCCACGGTTGACTGGAGTTCTAGTTTTGGTAATAGCACAGCAACCATTTCGGTAGTGGTAACCAGTGAATGCGGCGATACGACAACACTTTCGGAAACTATATTTGTAAATCCCCTTCCCGCCGCGCCACCACCTTTAAATGCCTCCAGTGAAACTTTTTGTACAGGTGGTTTTACGACCCTAAGTTTAGCAGGTTCTGCTCGTGATGTATCCTACGCACTGTATAGAGGAACAACTTTGGTTGGTACTCAGGTTTCCAATGAGTTTGGAGAACAACTATCTTGGGAGGTAAGTACGGCAGGTGATTACTATGTAATTACTCCTGATCAGGGAAATTCTTGCGGAAGCAGCCCACCTACCGATACAGTAACCATTACGCAAGTAAACCCGGTACCCTTACAAATCACCACGGTTCCTGCCGACTTGACCAATATTTGTGCAGGAACACCGGTTACACTCACAGTGAATGGAACAAATGCCACTTGGAACGATACCGAGCGGGCTGAAAGCATAACGGTGACACCCTTGGCTGGTGGTCCTACAACTTATACCGTAACCGCCAATGAGGAAAATTGTGGATTGGTTCGTACGGCCCAGATAACCATTACGCCAATTACTTCAACTGCTTGGTATCCTGATTCTGACGGAGACGGATTGGGAGATCGTTTCGGAACCCCTTTCTTAAGCTGTACTTCACCAGGAAGTGGCTGGGCAGATAATAACAACGACTTCTGCCCCGATAGTTTTGGAACATCTGCAAATTCTGGTTGTCCACCTGGAGAAATTGTCGAAAATAGAAATTGGATTGCCTCCAAAGCCTATGATATTGATGGTACCCTTAAAGTATCATCCAAAATGTATTACAATGATTTGGGCAGACTTCAGCAAAGCCAAAGTCTGGATATTGAGACCAATCGAACCTGGGCATCCCAAGTTTTGTATGACTCCCATGGTAGACCTGCTATCCAATCTTTAAGTGCGCCTAATGGGCTTCAAGGCACTTTTACATATCAGTCCAATTTTATGCAAAACGGAAGTAACCAGGCCTACGGTTCAGTAGATTTTGAAAACAATCTGACCAATCCAGCACCTGTTGGAGATAACGTCAACACGGTTGGATGGTATTATAGCGACCAAAACACGGACACTTTTTATTCTGGTAATGATTACCAAGATATTACCCAGTATCCTTTCTCCAGAACATTATATAGTAGACTAAACCCTGGAAGCATTTGGCGGGTATTGGGAGGAAACAAACCGGATATGGATGCCGACGGCAGTACGACAAATGATATATGGCCACAAGCCTATTCCTTTACTATGCCCATTTCTGAAGAGCTTTCTCTGAGTGTAGCTTTTGGAGAAACGAGTTATAGAAACATACAAGCTACGAAGACCATTTCCCGTGATGTCCATGGGGAAGAAAATGTAGTTTTCACTGACTTGGAGGGCAAGGTACTTGCCGCCGCACGAAGTGGTGAAGGTCCAATCTCTGGAAACATGAGTATTCCTATTGGAGAGCAGGGGTATGTGGATGTTCACCTTCCTCAGGGAATTACAGGTTTGTCCACAACAAATAACAATGCTGTAAAGGTATTTAGCCTTATTGGTGATGTAGAACTGGTTATACCATTATCAGCCTTGCCCAGTGGCTTCTATCGGGTAGCGGTGAGTGATACTGAAAACTATACACCAGGGAGTATCTCTGTAACCTATCGAGTGAATTATTATGATTACAGTCTAAATGAGTACGATGAGGCGGATCGTTTGGTACGCTCTTATCAACCCTTGGGAACCACCAAGGCCACTAAACCCATGACCGAGTATGAATACAATGCTCTGGGACAGCTAGTACACACCAAAAATCCAGATAAAGGAGAAACTTGGTTCAAATACAGGGAAGATGGACAAATCCGGTATTCCCAAAATAGCAAACAAAAAGATCCCAATGGTGATGGAAACTTTAGCGATGCCGAATTTTCCTATACAAATTACGATACCTTTGGTCGCCCGATTGAAAGTGGAGTGGTCATAAGTACGGCATTTACAAGTGCCGACCCAGATAATAATATAACTCCTTCAGGGACCAAAAAGGAACAACAATTTACCACTTATGATATTGGTGATGATAATGCTCTTGGCATAGCATTAGGCTCAAGGTCTTCAAGTTATCCTTCACAAAGTTTTGTGTCTGGAAATATTGCCTATACTTCTAACAATCAAAGTAAAACCTGGTATGCTTATGATATTTACGGACGAGTAAAATGGATGGTCCAAGAAATAGAAAGCATGTCAGCTATCCCAGAGCAGCGAACCAAAACCATTGACTATGAATATCACCCAACAACAGGCTTGGTCACTCGTATGACATACCAAAAGGGAGTGGATGGTGAGCAATTTATACATAGGTATTCCTATGATATTCAAAACCAGTTGACCTTGGTTGAAACCTCCTTGGATGGAACGAACTTCAGCACACAAGCTACCTATGAATATTACGAAACTGGAGGGTTGAAACGAAAAGAAATTGCTGGAGTACAAGGGATAGACTATGTATACAACCTTGAAGGTCAGTTAAAAAGTATCAACCATCCTGGATTAAATGCTGTGGACGATCCTGGAAATGATTCCAATGACCTTTTTGGAATGCAGTTTGACTACTACAATAACGACTTTGCTAGGAATGTACCGAATTTGGCCAATTCCCAATATGGCACCAACCAATTGAATGGTAACATTAAGGGAATTCGTTGGAACAATGCCTATGAGCTCACAAGTGAAGGAGAGTATGTATATAGCTATGATAGGAATTATTGGCTGACCGGAGCAGATTATAATCCTGGTGTTACAGGTAGTGGTGGAACTGCTATCCCACCAAATTTGGTGGATAATAGCACATATACAGGAAGTACTACGGCAAATTTGGAGGCTACGGAAAGTGTACAGCTGACAGATGGATTTCATGCCCAAAGCGGTACCACGGTGACCATTGCCATTAATCCTAACAACGATACTTTTAGTGATGGGGATTATGATGTGACTGGCATTACCTACGATGCTAATGGGAATATCCAAAGTTTGATACGTAACAAAGGCTCCCAAAATGGGGATAATTCTATGGACAATCTGTCCTATACTTATAAAAACAATCCACAAGATGGGCCTAACCAATTAGTACAGGTAAGTGATGCTGCTGGGGACGTTTCCGGGGCAGATGACATTGGCACGCAGGGTACAAACAATTATGGCTACAATGCTATCGGTGAATTAATAAGTAATACGGCGGAGGCTATCACATATTCCTATAATACCATAGGTTTGGTTTCTGAAATTCAGAAGAACAACTTGCCAATGGTAAGATTCCATTATAATGATAGAAATCAAAGAATACGTAAAGAAACCTTCAATACTAGTGGTGAATTTATTAGTAATACTTTTTATATTCGTGATGCTTCAGGGACTGTTATGGCAATTTATGAAGAAGGCTCTCCCAAAGAACTTCCAATTTACGGTTCGGAACGTATCGGTGTTTTGTATAGAGGACAATCGAACAATGGATTGTATGTTTACGAGTTAACTGACCATCTGGGAAATGTGAGATCTTTATTTACTAAAAACAATAACGTCGCAATAGAAGAAGGTTACTCAGATTATTATCCTTTTGGTATGCTTATGCCAAATCGGAGTCTATTAGGTCCAGAGGGTTATCGTTATGCATTTCAGGGTCAGGAAAAAGACAGTGAAACAAAAAAGGAGTCTTTCGAAGCTAGATTATGGGATGCCCGTATTGGAAGATGGTTAACTACGGACCCTATGTCTGAATTTGTTTCTCCATATCTTGGGATGGCAAACAATCCTATTGCTTTTACGGATAGCGATGGTAGATGTACGAAATGTCCAAAGAATGCAAAAGTCGGAGATACTTACGAACATCCCGAATATGGAACCTTAACATACTCCAAGAATGGATGGGGTAGTAATTCTGTAGGATTTGTACTTGATGATATAGAACTGACGGGTAGCACACCTGATCATCTAGTTGGCGGCACCTATGACTTTGATAGTTTCAACAATATGTTATCAAAAGGCTCCTTATTAGTTGGTGTAAGTGCTGATGCGGCATCCGATGTATTTGATTTTGAAAAAATACAAAAAGCTGTTAAGGAAAATAAATTTCTTTCTAGTAAGCTAAATAAGGGAGGTATTACAAAGTCATATCATTTAACACCTGATGGAAAAGCAGTTTGGCAAGGAAATTCCAGATTAGGGTATACCAAGGAGATGATTGCCTCTGAGGTTAAGAGATTTAAATTTAAGGCGGGTACGGTTAAAGTAATTAAAGCTACAGGGGTTCTAGCAAATGGATTAGGAGTGGCATTGTCAATCCATGACATTGGAACTAATGGACTTAATTTAGAGAATGGAGCCGATACAGTTGTTGGAATTATTGGTTTTGTACCTGGCTATGGATGGATTGTTGTGGCTGGTTATACTGTTGCAAAAGGTGCGATTATATTTACGGATAGAACGGTTTTAGAACCAATACGCCGGAACAGCTTACATCTTATGCCTCTGGATGGTCGGGAAATCATGCATGGATTTAGTATGTTTTGATAGGTAAAACATGATGTTTTTATTTGATTGGATATATTTCAAGGTTTTTCTTTTTTACAAGGAAAGGAACGATGATATGCCTGGAATTTATGCTGTATCCGTTGTTTCTTTAGCCATATTTTTACACACCTATCTGCTTTCTTACGCCAACTTTTCGTTTATAGGTCCAATAAATTTTTCCAGAAATCAAATCATAGTTTTTTTTCTTGTTGCCTATTCTTTTTTTGGTATCAGATATTTCTTTTATATGAAAGAAGAAAGGTTGAAAAGTAAGTTTGAACCCACTAAAGGAAGGTATTACATTAAACTAGTCTTAAGTTATGTCGGGTTACTTGTTTTAACAATTTTTGTTTTGAAATATTGTTTTTGATTTAATCACCCCTTCCCGCCATTCTATAACTGGTGGTGATAAGAGCAAAAATTGAGAAGACCATAACGAAACCTGAGGCTTTTTATACCGAGGAAATTCAGAGGAGTCAGCTTTTTTTATATAGTAGTCTTGGGCTCACCCTGGTTGGCAACCTTTAGGAATGAGCTATCCAAAATATATGGGTAAGAAATAAAAGTCCTATTTATCTATCATTTGGTCATTCACTTCAGGACTCAAAACTATACTTCTTTGTTTTCTAACGGAATACCTTTCACCCCCCGTTTTGAAATTTCCCATCAAAACGGTATCTTGATAAAAATTACTACACCAAATGAAACCGAGACCTACGCAAACCATACTACTATGGCTTACTTTCTTTTACGTATTTACTTCTAAAGCCCAAAAAACCAGCCAAGCCGATTTTTGGTATCAACAAGCGGATTCCTTACTAGAGGAAAAAGCATTTGAGCCCGCAATGGAAAAGTTAAACCTTGCCTTGCCAATCTACCAAAAGAGCGAAGCCTGGGAGAAAATAGCAAAAACCCGAAACGCTATGGGGGAATGCCATAATGGTTTACGGGATTTTGAATCTGCAAGGCAGCAGGCAGAACAGGTATTGGAATTACTAAAACAAAAACGGATTGTGCAATCTGCGGAGGAAGGCCATGCATTGCAGCTAATTGGATATTATTACCAATCCAAATCCCAACTTCCCAAATCCCTGGAACATATGGAGCGCGGTCTGGCCATCCATCAAAAAACCTTGGATAAAAACAGCAAGGACCTTGGATGGAGCTACCTAAGAACGGCTTATGTTTCAGCCTGGTTGGGAAAATTCGATAACGCCCTTGTTTTACTGGACAGCGTTAAACGGATATGCGACCGTAATCCAAAAGAGAACCTAAAAAACCTGGCACGTTATTATGGTGATATTAGAAAGATACATAGCATTTCGGGCGAACCAGATAAAGTAATTGAAGACTTAAAAAACGAAAAAGCCACATTGCTGAAGTTTGAGAAAAGGGACAAGGTCATGGAAGCAATGAATGAAATTGGTTTTTCCTCCTACCATTCCAAAAGAAATGAAAACGAAATGGCGCTTGAACATATCCATAACGCTATTAATTTATACATAGCAGAGATGGGGGAAGAGAACAATTGGATGATTTTAATGTACAATAATGCCAGTCAGTATTACACACGTTTAGGGGAAAACGACAATGCGCTGCACTATGCCCAAAGATCATTGGATATTTCCAAAAAAATATTTGACCCAGGCCATATCAGAATAGGATCGGCATATACGGCCTTGGCTTTGGCCTATTATTTTGATTTTGATTATGAAAAAGCATTAGAGTACTATCTCCTGGGAAATGATATCTACGTGAAGAATTATGGCGAAGTGCATTGGACCATGGTTCCCAGGTATGCCAATATAGGAGGGACATATGTGAAGCTTGGCAACGACAAATTGGCAATGCAAAATTTTGAGAAATCCATAGCAATAGGTAAGGAGTTGTACGGAGAAGACTATGAGTTCTTAAGCAACACCTATGAGCAAATGGGTAATCTCTTGGCTAGTATGGGGAACAAAAGAAAGGCCATAGAGAATTTTGATAGAAGTATCCAAATTAAGCTCGACAAGTATGGAGAACGCAATGTAGCGGTGTGTTCAGGCTATTTAAATAAGGGGATTTGTTATGCAGAATTCAACGAGCCGGAAAAAGCTATTTTTTATTTTGATAAGGTACTGTCCATTTACAAGGATATATATGAAGATACCCAAAAGGATGAGTTGGTCACCCACGACTTTGATAATCTAACCCTAGTTATGCAAGGCCTTCTAGGCAAGGCCAAGGTGAAACGCTCCCAATATCAACAAAGTATGAAGGTAGCCTATTTAAATGATGCCAAGGAAATCTTCAACCGGCTGGATAAGGTTGACAGACAAATGCGTCAACGGATTGATAAGTACGAGGACAAAATTGATTACGCAAAAACCTACAAAGAGCTCTCTAAAGAAGCTATAAAAATCTATTCACTCCTTTTTGAGGTAACAGAAAATTTTGATTATTTGGAGAAGGTGTTCTTTTTCTCGGAACAAAGCAAATCGAATACCCTTAAGGAAATGCTTGCCAAGACTGAAAAAAGAAATCTTGGCGAATACTCCGAATTCACTAGTTTAGAAAATAGCATTCGACGAAACCGTGCAAAACATCTTTCCCAAATAGAAAAGGAAAAAGAAAAAGGAGACAGCAAAAACGTAGAACAAATTGAAGAAAGTAAGAAACAACTTTTTCAATTGAATGCCCAGTATGATTCGTTAATGCAAGCCCTTAAGACTGAAAAACCATCCTATTTTGAGATAAACAATACGGTCAGCAAGTTGCGTTTGAAGGACATTCAAGAAAAATTGCCCTTAAATACTACCTTGGTTGATTATTTCATCGGCGATAGTACCATTTATATCAGTACGATTTCTAAAACAGCTTTTGCTGTTCATCAGTCCAAACCTGGAAACAATTTTCAGGACATGATAGATGCTTTTAATGCGGCCATCGCGAAGAAGAACCTCCCAGTCTACAAAGATAAAGCCCATGCACTTTATCAAATTCTAGTGAAACCTATTTTGTCCGAGCTAAAGGACGATACCTTGATCATAGTCCCCAACGACGCTCTTTGGAATCTAAATTTTGAACTATTATTAACTTCAGTAACAGACTCAAACAATCCAAAAGATTTACCATATCTGTTAAAGGATTATGCCATAAGTTATGCCAATTCAGCACGACTGGTTCTTGCAAACGACGATGATTCACAATCAAATAGGCGCAATGAGTGTTTGGCATTTTCCTTCACAAATTCTAATGATGGGGTCGGCAAAAGTATTAGTTTAAGGACCCTTCGCAATGAGGGACAAGATCTTCCGGGAACGCGACAGGAAATTCGACAGATTGCTAAAATCATGGACGGTCAGTATTTCTATGGCTCAAATGCCACTGAACTAAACTTTAAAAAGAATGCCTCAGGTTATGCCATTCTGCATTTGGCTTTGCATGGTAAAGTAGATGACAACAACCCCGAGAACTCAAAGCTCTTTTTTACAGACTCTGAAACCCAAACAGAAGACAATAAATTGTACGTTCATGAGCTTTTTGCCATGAACCTGCCTGCAGATATGGCAGTGCTTAGCGCTTGTGAGACCGGAAAAGGGATAGTTCATACAGGAGAGGGAATCATGAGTCTTGGTAACGCATTTCAATATGCCGGCACAAGAAGTTTATTGTTAAGTGCTTGGGAGGTTTCAGATAAAGTTACGCCTGAGTTAATGGGATTGTTCTATCGTAATTTGGAAAAGGGGATGACCAAATCAAAAGCTTTGCAGCAAGCCAAACTAGCTTATCTGGAGTCTTCAGATGGAATACGGTCCAATCCTTTTTATTGGGGCAGTTTTTATATGATTGGCGATATGTCACCCATATCCATTTCATCTCCATTCAATTATTTCTACATAGGTATTTCAGCAGCATGCTGCTTGTTTCTCTTTATTATTTATTGGAAAAAAAGGAGTGCTAGTTAACAACTCCCGATTTACCTCTTTCTTACAAACTGCCGTTGTCCCTGGCTCATTTGGAAAATAATAATTCCATATGACCCGTAACATTCCATGACTTGTTTACATTAATTGGTACAGTCTATACATTTCGCAAACCCTTTTAAAACCATTCCATTTTGTTCATAAAACATAAACTGAAATGCAAAGTTCTCTTGTATCTCCTCGCGCTTGGATTACTCTCCTTTTCCGGTTGTTCTGTGTACAAGGCTAAAAAGCAAGAGTCCTTATTGAGTATTCCTGAATTAGGTTCTGTTGTGCATCTATCAAAAGACAATTTTTATACGTCTGTGGACCAAGTGGGGGTCATGAATGTATCTGAACTAAATGTTTCGGTGAGCCTACTCCCTTTTAATAGGGTTTCCTATGTGAACTATGCACGAGGGATGCAAAGGGCTGGAAAAATAAACAGTATCCCCTATGTGGATTCTTTGCCGTACAAACCCAAATATCTTCGTGTTCAATTGGCGAATCTTATTGAAATAACCAAACTGTTCAACAATGACGAGCATCAAGATTTGCGCACTTACATTTCGCATGATGATTCCTATAAACTTGTAAGTGCATTGGACATAGCTATTTCTGAAAACGATATGGACAAGTTTATGGATGCCCAAGCTATTCAATTAAAAAAAAATAAGTATGAATCCTTGGAATTGGTGGTAATAGATGGAAACCAAAAATCGGTTTATCCTTTTAGGTCACTTCATGCCTTTAAATATCATTACACCAACTTCTGCTGGGGTGAAGGACCCTATGGTAACATTATAATCGAAAATTTGGTAGCTGAAGATGAAAAATGTCCTAAGGGTACCCGTTTGAAGGCCCGCAAGGTGTCCAATAATCGATATCAATTCAAGTTCTAACGCTATGGGCAAGATATTGAAATTCATCTGCATTGCATTGTTTATGGCCTCTTGGGGTTGTGAGGACATTTTGGAAGTTCCCGATATTTCAAACCAGTCGGTGCCCATTCTTGCACCTTCCGATGGGAGTGTTCTAAATAACAATAGGGTGAGGTTTAGTTGGGATGCCATTGAAGAAGCGACAGCTTACCGAATTCAAGTGGCGAATCCAAATTTTGAGCAGGCCAATCAAATACTTTTGGATAGTGTCATCCAAGAGGATACCCTTGGAAATGTAATCAATCAGATAGATCAAACTTTGCCCAATGGTAACTATGCATGGCGAATCAAAGCAATGAATTCGGGTTTTGAAACCCCATTCTCCAACAGCGGTTTTGCTGTTGATGCGGAAGAAGATTTGGATTTGATTCCGCCTGAGGTACCGACACTGATTGCTCCAGAAAATGGTTCGGTTCAAAATGAGAATGAGGTTGACTTCTCTTGGACCCGGAATGACATCCCGGGAACGGCAGAGCGGGATAGCATCTTCATCTTTTTGGATGAAGAATTACAAAATCTTTCAACCAAGGCAATTGGCGCAAATAAATCATTTTCGATAAGCCTTGAAGCGGGTACTTTTTATTGGGTGGTGCATGCTTATGATGCAGCGGGAAATCAAAGTCAACCCAGCAGTACATTTAGCTTTACCATTGAGAATTGAACAAGAACATCAAAACATATACACTACTGGGAATTGTCGCCTTGATTTGGGGTGTTGTTGGATATCGTTTGTTCAGTTCTTTTGGTCCGGAAGTACAGCTAAACGAACCTGAAATAGATAAGGGTTTTACCCTTGAACAGATGAAGCCAAAGGATACTTTTTCAATTAAGGCCGATTATCGGGATCCCTTTTTGGGAACAATGGCGGTAAAAAAGAAGAAGACAAAAAAAAGAGCTATCCGCACATCGCCAAAGGTTCAATTTCCATCAATTGTTTATACGGGCTTGATAGCGGACCAACAAAACAAGCAACACATCTTCTTTGTCACCATCAACAACACGCAATACCTCATGCAATCAAAATCCGAAGAAGATGGGGTTACATTATTGAGTGGGACAAAAGACGGTATAAAAGTGAAATTTAAAGGTATCATCAAGCAAATACCATTAAAAGATGAAGCGAGTTAAACAAATAAAGGGGGGTGCCTTACAATTTGTTTTACTTGTAGGTACACTAATAGCTTTAATTCTATTGTCATTTATTCTATTGCATCAAACGCATACTTTTTTTGATAAGAGAACATCAAAGACCATAGATTTAATAAACAAAACGGACCTAGGTCTTTGGCATGCCATTAAACTATCCAAGACCCCATCAGATTCAATAGAAATTCAATGGGATACGAATGATGATATTTCTGTTTACGCAAATAAAAAATACTGGGGCGTTTTTGAATATTACAGTATAACATCCAAATTCAAGAACATACAATTTACAAAAAGAGCGCTGATTGGAGGTCAACGGAAACCAGACGCTCCTGCTCTTTATCTTAAGGATGACAACAGACCGATGGTCATTTGCGGGAATTCAAAGATAACCGGGGATGCCTATCTCCCAAGACAAGGAATAAAACCAGGGGCTATAGGAGGCGTTTTCTATACGTATACCTCCCCCATATTTGGGCAAAGAAAAACAAGTAAAACCGCATTGCCACAAATCAGTCCAAATACCCGCGCAAACATCAAAAACTTGTTCAGTATTTCTGAAAATACTTTGATTGGGAACGCAATAGATGTTTCAAAAAGCAGGAGTTATATTAACTCGTTTCAATCTGAAACAAAATATGTGTTTGGCAATGTAATTCGACTTTCCAATGTTATTTTGAGAGGAAACATTGTGGTTTCGGCTTCGGAGCAAATCATTGTTGAACAAGATTGCGATTTAAGGGATGTGCTGCTCTGTGCGCCAAGAATTACAATAGAAGATGGCTTTACGGGTTCATTGCAAGCAATATCCAATGACAAAATCAAAATTGGCAAAGCCGTAGTTCTTGACTACCCTTCTGCCTTAATCGTGGAACACAGTGCTTCGGGTGATACAAAAAACATCATGGAGCCCAATATTGCCATTGGACCCGGTTCTTTGGTCCAAGGAGTGGTGGGCTATCTAAATAAGTCCGATAAAAAAACATTTTACCCCCAGATTGTAATTTCTAAAAATTCTTCCATCACTGGGGAAGTGTACTGCGAAAAAAATTTAGAATTAAAAGGAAGTGTTTCGGGTACCGTGCTCACCAATTCCTTTGTGACCTTAGAAAATGGAAATGTATACCAGAATCATTTGAATGGGGGCACCATCAATTCTGAACTATTGCCAAAGGAATATTCGGGTTTATTGTTCAATAATAACAAAGGAGTGGTAAAATGGCTGTACTAAGAAAAATTACCGCTTCAACCTTAATGGAGACCATGGTGGCCACAGTCTTGATTGTAGTCATATTTATGTTTTCCAGCTTAATTCTCAACACAGTTTTTGAAAGCAGAATAAAAAATACCGTGCTTCCTATTCGAAGCCACCTCAACAAACTCGAATATTTATATGCAAACCATAAAATTGAAATCCCGTATAACCAAACCTGGGAGGGGTGGAACATCACGATTCATTTAGTCCAAACAGAGGTGCTGTTGGAAGCAGAGGAGTCGAATGGGGATAACCCAAGAGTAATTCAGAGAAAAATTAGACATGCCGACAATTCAAAAGAAGATTCCATCATTCACTTTGAGTGAAATGCTAGTGGTGCTATTGCTTACTGTAATTGTGGTGGGCCTTGCGTTTTCTGTGCTTGCTTTGGTGAACAAACAAATGTCCGATATGGAAGGAAACTATGAAAAGAGAACAGAGAATAATGTATTGCGCCAAGCTATGTGCATTGATTTTAACTCCAACGGAGAAATAGAATATTCTTTAGCATGGAATAAACTGGTGCTGCGAAATGAAATGGATAGTACAGTCTATTTGTTCCGTGATAAACTCATAATTAGAGCAGGGGATACGATAAAAACAGACCTTAAAATCTTACGGGTTCTAAATAAGGGAGTTCAAGTAAGTGGAGGGCCTGTTGATGCCATAGAACTTGGTAGTCCAGTTGACTCTTCCCAAACTTTTTTCGTTTTCAAAAGAAATGCTGCAATTGACTTTATAAACTGATGGGATTTACGCTAAAAAATACGCAACCTGAGTCAATTGGAATACCAAATAATTCCAGTAAGAAACAAAAACCTTCGATTTTCGAAAGGGAGATAAGACTGTTTAAAAAATCATTTTCCAGTAAAAGAAAAGAAGATTTTTATACAGAGTTAAGTGTGCTTCTTAAAGCTGGGGTAACGCTAAAAGACTCACTAAAACTTATGGCAGAGGAACAAAAAGATGGTTATCTCAATCAAATGTTCCGGAATATGGGCGAACTTTTGGTATCGGGACATAGTTTTTCAGACGCCATTAAAAACCGCTCTGACTTCAGTGAATACGAGTATTATTCCTTAAAGATTGGAGAGGAATCTGGGAAATTACAGATAATTACCCAAGAGTTGGCAGCGTATTTTGCAAATAAAAATGAACAAAGAAGAAACTTAGTTAATGCACTTACATATCCAATAATCATTCTGGTAACCGCAATAGTCGTGGTGGTTTTTATGCTTAGACTGGTTGTACCCATGTTTCAGGATATTTTTGCACAGAACGAGGTAGACCTGCCCTGGATTACCCTACTAATTATAGCCATTTCAGATTTTTTATCAGACTACGGAGGGTGGCTCTTGCTGTTGTTTTTGGTAATGGTCCTTTCAAAAAAGATTCTTTTTAAGGGAAAAAAGTTAAGGAGACATGTTGACTATGCTTTGTTAAAATTACCGTATTTGGGAAGTTTTCTTAGAGCGGTTTATTTAGCACAATTTACTAGGGCCATAAGCCTTTTGATAGCGTCCGGTGTACCCGTATTGAGTAGCATCCAAATGTCCGGAAGGATGATTGCCTTTTTCCCATTAATTGATAGTCTGGAAGTCGTCAGCGAAAAAATAATGTTGGGAAAAAGCTTGTCCGATAGTCTTCAGGGAAACAAGGTGTTCGACAATAAGATGATATCCATGGTCCGGGTCGCGGAGGAGACCAATCAGACCGAGTTTATTTTTGACCGATTGAGCCAACAATACAGTATTGAAGTGCAGCAAAAATCGAAACTTTTGAACACCTTGTTGGAACCCCTTATTATTCTAACCGTTGGAGTTTGTGTTGGTGTTATCCTTGTGGCCATGTACCTGCCCATGTTTAAGTTGGGAAGCGTTCTTCAGTAAATTGGACGACTTCAGAGATGCCAACAATGCATATGTTATCCTTACTTCCTAAAGGGATATACATCTTAACTACTAGTAACAACTTCCTTTATGGTCGATTGAACCTTATTTAGTAAGTAAAAAACACCTCTTTTTTCATAGGGATTTAAAAAATTAACAGATTACTTCCATCTCCAATAGAAAATTACCCATTTCTCTAAAAAAAAGTAAAAATCTGGGGTAACAATTGCTGGCAATAAGACATAAAAAGGTGTACGAATATTCGCTGTTTTCTAGCGACAAACTTAATCATCAAATGTCATACTTTTCAACCTATCAGACTAGCAAGCAAACTTCAAACTCAGGTACTAGATTTTCCAATTCCTTTTTAAAAGGCCTTTCCTTCTTTTTATCTGGCTAACGCTGATACCATTTGACATTTCCATTGCGCCTGGATTTTATGCCATAAAGTCCAAGAAGACCCACAAATAAACGCGATTTGTGATTCCATCGCCAGTATGGAACCTGAAATCGTTGTGGGGTATCCATATCACTCTATTACGAAACATTTATACAGAATATCAAATGAAAACAAAACATCTTTTATGTACCCTGGTAATACTTCTAGCGGTACAACTGCGAGCACAAGAAAAAAGCTATTTCGCCGAACTGGTTCCTCCAAGTCCGGATGTTGCTCAATTAGGGCAGTACGGTGCCACACAGGTTGGCAAGTACACGGGCACAGCCAATGTAAGCATACCTCTGCATTCCATTGATTTGGACGGTCTACAGATACCCATCGCGCTTTCGTACCAGACCGGTGGTATCAAAGTGGCACAAGAAGCCTCATGGGTCGGCCTTGGCTGGAACCTTTCCGCCAACGCCGTTATCACCAAACAGACCAATGGATATGATGACCTCTCCAACGGGGGCGGGGCCATTGGCTATCTGTTCAGTCCCAACTATAGTTTCGGTAGCTTGACACCGGCACAGGAAGCCGCATTGTTAAATGCCTACCAGACCACTCCCCATGATACGGAACCCGACCTGTTCACGGCCAGCATATTCGGACAGTCCGTACAGTTTGTCATGCCCAAGCGAACTCCTGGCATTGACGAAGTACAGGCCATTGTGCTCAACGACAATCTGGTCAAAATTTATTATTATATAAACGACGACAAGTTCAAGGTGGTCAATGGACAAGGATATGAGTTCAATTTTGGAGGGGCAAGCAGCAATGGCTCCAAAGAATTTACCACCATGTACAGAAGCGATGGTTCCAATTTTCAGTCAGATGCTAGTGCGCTTGCAGGAAGTATAGCCTACCAAACCGCTGATAACGGGAGGACCTGGCAAAAGCACACGGCCTGGCATGTGGACAATGTGGTCTCCCCTTCCGGAAGGACCATACATTTTACTTACCAAAAGGTCTCCTATTTCGGGTTTCCCAGCTACTCCGAAAGTGCTAATTACAATATGTGCTCCAATCTGCCAAGTTCGAATGGAATACCCTACGTTGACTACGGTCCACAAAATTCAAAGACCGTGAGTTGCAACATAACAGGTTTTCAAGCAGTTCAACTCACCAAGATACATGGGGATTTCGGTGAGGTGAACTTCACCCTTTCCAGTAGAGAGGATATATCATCCAGATACCAGACGTCCCAGTTCAATCAATTTGCCTCGGTGATCCCTTCCGGAAACCCTATTGAAAGACTTACTGGCATCACGGTAAAGAACAGCCTGAACCAAACCATAAAAACCATAACCTTCAACAACCAGAGTTACTTCAATACGGATGAAAATGCCGATACCGGTAGCTATAAAAAGGAAAAGTACATCCGCCTCAAGTTGGATGGGGTTACAGTGAACGACCAAACCTATAGCTTTGACTATATCCAACCCAACGACCTCCCCCCCAAGGACAGTAAGGATGAGGATTTTTGGGGCTACTACAATGGAAAAGGCAATGTATCCAGGATTCCATCCTTTGGAAGATTGGTCTTTTGTAGCTCCTATACCAGGGAGGTATTCTTTAACCTAGAAGGCGCGAATAAAGGGGCGGATTTCAACTATGGAAAAATAGGACTGCTCAACAAGGTGACCTATCCCACCAAAGGGTACACCGAATTTGAATATGAAGGGAACAGCGTACTGGTGGATAAACCTACACAGTACACATATGACAATCCCTATACCAATTCCTCGGACCTTAGCTACAATTACCAATATCTCAAACGTACTCAGGTGGGGTACAGCAACCCGGTCTCTCATGGTGATGTATTTACCATAACATCGGCCAACAACTTACCCTTTGCCTATAATGTAAAAGTGGATTGGACCATAAGTTGTCCAGTGGAGCCAACATGTGGAGGTGCGGTGGATGATGGCCAAAATGTGTTCCAGATCATACGGCTCGATGGACCTAATCCAGGAGAAATTGTTGAGAAGCTTGCTTACAGGGGTACTCAGTTTGGCGTAACATTGAGTGATTCAGAGGAGTTCAGTTTGCCCAATGGGACCTATAGGTTTGAGAAGCCTGGCTACAGTGCGCCAACTGGAGGTGCATTCCTTAGCAGTACAGCAGGAGGGTATTATTTTGAGGACCCAGCAGATTCACCTTTCCCATGGGAGGAGTTCGAGGTTGGCGGTGCTAGGGTAAAGACCGTTACCAATAGGGATACCGGTGGAGGTTTTATAAGCAAAAAGGAATACGACTATAACGCCAGTAATTATGGACAACTGGTTTCAACAGGCAAACTGATGAACCAACTGGTCTATCATTCCAAATACGGATTTCTGGACTATACCCCCCAGGATTTCCTCCAAGTGTTCACCATGTCCTCGGGCAGTTCTACATCCCTGGACTTCTCTGCCCAGGGAAGTCATCTAGGGTACAGTTATGTTACTGAATACGATGTTTCCGAGACCGGAGTGACCAAGGGCAGTATTTTTACCAAGTATGAGAATCAGCCCAACGAGCTATTGACCTATTTTGTTGATGTCACGGCAGTTTCGTTGGGACCTCCAACAAATAACGCCAACGCCCTCCAAAATTATGATGTGTCCTATGGAAATGCTTACCTCATCGGGGTGCCCCCAATAAGCTTCAGCTATCGCAACGGCAATGTGCTGCAAGAGGAAATAGGGGACAGTAGCTTCAATCTCCTGAAGAAGATTGAAAATACACATGGGGATTACAATCTAACAACACTCCCGGTGTACAAAGCTTATTTCTCACCGGCCAATATCGTTGCCGATTATGGCTACAATCAACTGGGCAACAAGTTCCTCCCGACCCAGAGTGAGACCAGGGACTATTTCGGCAATGATTTTGTGACCACAACTGTGACAACGGATTATGAACTCACAAACTACCTGCCCCGTAGTGTGACCACTTCCACCTCGGAAACCAATGTGACCAACAAACAGGAAACCTTCTATGTGTTTGATACCGCCCATGGCCTGGGTTCTGAACCTAATATTGGTCCACTGATAGCTGCAAACCGATTGACCGATCCAGTGTATATACGCACCTATGAAAACAATGAAGTACTCTCCCAGACCAAGTTCAGGTATGGCAGTTTTTCAGGGGATATCTGGCGCTCAGAAGTACAGGAGGCAAAGGGTACAACGGAACCTCTGACTCAGAGAATGGACTTTGTATCCTATGACGACTTGGGCAACCTGACGGAATACAAACGAACCGATGGGGTTTCCGTGAGTTACATATGGGGCTATGACCAGATGTATCCTGTGGCAAAAATAGAGAATGCCACCCGGTCCCAAATAAATCCTATTCTTCAAGCAAACTCTTATAATCCATCTAATTCAGGTTTAACCCTGTCCCAAGAAAATGCTCTACGCAATAGCTTGCCCAATGCAATGGTCACCACCTACACCTACAAGCCCGGGGTGGGCATGACCACCATGACCGACCCCCGTGGATATAAAATGACTTATGAGTACGATGCCAACAACCGCCTAAAAAAGGTAAAGGATGCGAGCAACGATGTGGTGAACGAGTACGATTACCATTTTAAGGGACAATAACCAAATAAAACCGAATACGATGACACATTCCAAAAAATACATATACCTAAAATATACCATCATTACAGCTTTATTGTCGATAGCCTTTATCACGAATTTAAGTTCCCAACAAACCCCGGCTGAACGCTTGGTGGGCAATTGGTATTTCGATGAGGTTAGCTCTTTTGCCACCATGGACACCCGTTCAAGGACCCAGATGGACACCATTCCTCAATTGAAGTCCCAGGTATTGAATTCCTACCGTGGTAGACGTTTGTTCATATCCCAAGATGGCAGTTGTTCCCTTGCTCTGGCCAATGGCCAGACGGCCGTTTTTAGTTGGTCATTGGCCAACGATGGAACCCTTACCCTGACCAATGCCAACGGGACTACTGTTCAAGAGAGCGTAAGGGTACTGACCCCAAATCGCTTGGTACTGGTTCCCTCAGCCAAGGGCAATGCCAGAAGTATAATAGCAGAACAACACTTTATCAGACAATAAACCGAATACCATGCAAAGCATAAAACAAAAATTCCATATCGCCCCTTATCAAATAGTAATCGCTCTTTTTGTTCTTTGTACCCCAATCATGTCTAAGGCGCAGTTTGGTGGTGGATCCATTGCCATTTTTGGTCCCACCTCGGCTACCGCTGGTGAAACAAAGAATTATTCCCTGGCCGCACCCTCAAATATTACCTCCACCAATTGGTATGCCAGTACTGGAGCAACGATTCAATCGTCAAGCACTTTTAATGCTACAGTAAATTTCAACAGTGCAGGTACCAGACAGGTTTCGGCGGTCTCCATAGATATCTTTTTCAGCTTTTATACGGATGACCTCAATGTCTCGGTTTCACCTGGAATCCCGAGTAATCCTGGAAACCCCACAATTTCAAGTAACAACTGTGGCCAGGCCATCCTCCAACGTTCGGGCACACCTCCCAGTGGCGTGACCTGGTATTGGCAGGGAAAAGACCCCAATGGCACCCGTGTTGATAAAGGTTCGGGTTCCACCTATATAGCCGATGAGGGAAACGGGACCTATTACATACGGGCCAAAAGCAGTTCAGGGTGGAGTACGGGATCAGGGGTCAGATCTGTGAACATAACATCTTTTGAATCTATAGATATTACTGGGAGTCAAACCATCTGTTATGGTGGAGATCCAGGAGGTATGGGCTCAAACCCCGGTGCTACCGGAGGAACCAGTTATACCTATCGATGGGAAAGGTCGGATGACGGTCTCAATAATTGGGTTGGTGTTGGATGGGCCACATTAAGTACCTATAATCCTCCTGGAGGTCTTACTGCCGACCGATATTACCGAAGAAAAGTCACTTCATGCAGCGGACAGTACAGGTATTCAAATGTGGTCAAAGTGACCGTGCGTCCCAATCTGAACGCAGGGGCAATTGTCCAGCCAAGCCCTATCTGTTATGGGTCAAGCCCCGGCCCTCTTACCACATCGACCCCTCCTTCAGGAGGCGACGGTAATTATAATCAATTATGGGAATATTTTAATACCTCCAGTAACTCCTGGGTCTATACGGGAGTAAACTCAGCTACATATGACCCCCCCGAAAATCTTACCTCATCTAGGCAGTATAGAAAAGTAGTATATTCCTGCGGGCAGTCCCTGCATACTGATCCAATTACGGTAACCGTGAGGCCCAGCCTTTCTCCTGGGACCATTGCAGGTGAACAGACCCGGTGCTTCAACGAGCTGTTGAGCCCGTTTACCACCACTGCATCCCCAACAGGTGGAAATGGCAGTTACGCTTATAAATGGCAATTTTCTAACAGCGGTTCCAGCCCTTGGACGGATATCAACGGAGCCACATCAAGTACCTATAATCCCAATGGAACCCTAGTTTCTGACAGATGGTTTAGAAAACAAGTAACATCATGTGGACAGACCCTTCACACAGACCCTGTCAAGGTCACCATAGACCAGGGCCAGACCTATTATTACGATACCGATGGGGATGGGTATGGCAATCCCTCCAATAGTATCTCAGCCTGTACTCAGCCCTCAGGCACGGTGACCAACAGTTCAGACTATGATGATAGTACCATCCTAGTTACCAACCTTGCTCCACAGACCTGGTACAAGGATGCCGATGGGGATGGTTTTGGGGACAATTCCGCAACCCTTACCGCCAGTTTTAAGCGTTTGGGTTGGGCCACCAACAATACCGACCAATGTCCCAACGACCCCGGTTCGGGCGATGGTTGCAATCCCTTTTCAGTATCCCATAGCGACGAAAACTATGTTACCGTAAAAAGCTATCAGGATGATTCTGAAAGTGAAGCCATTCAAAACGTTTCTTATTTTGATGGACTAGGACGCAAAAAACAGGATGTGGCAATTCGAGCATCGGGGTCTGCCTCGGCAAAAAGTCCAAATCTGGCCCCAGGGTGGTCCATGGACTGGACCGTGGGCACGGGAAGTACGACCTTCTTTAACCAAAATGGGGCCACTTCGGAGAACAGTCGGATACAGGCGCCCGATCCCTTTGGTAGGCCTGCCACTATCTGGGAATGCGGCAATGATCAAAGTAGCAATTCGGATGGGGGTTGGAATACGGTCAGTATCAATGTAGACAAAACCAAGACTTACCGATATACTGTTTGGGTACGACGTAATCACGGTCAGGAAGGACAGACCTATCACGGCACCCAACATGTGAACAACCTATCTGGAAGTGCCAATGGTGATCCCTATTTCTGGAATGGAGACCTTCCCCAACTCGATACCTGGTATTTATTAGTAGGCATCATCCATCCCCACACGCATGGTACTACAGGCAGTGGCGTGAGCGGAGTATATGACCTGCAAGGTAATAAGGTGGACAATGGAACCGACTTTAAATGGCGCTCCGACACCACCACCTCGTATTTTAGGAGTTATCTCGACTATTGCACTGATGTAAACGTACGTCAGTATTTTCATGCCCCTGTTTTGGAAGTTGTGGATGGCAATGAGCTTCCATTGCAAAAGTTCTTTGACGATGGCAAGCCCAAGGATGTGGTTACCCATGTAGAGTACGACACTTATGGAAGAGCATCAAAGCAGTACCTGCCCTATATGGAATATGGGAATATCGGTGCATTCAGGAGTGGGGCCAAAACGGCTACTAATGACCACTATACCGAATTCTACGGTGCGGATATCAACTCCGGTACACCCAACCCCTTCTCCGAGACCGAATATGAGGCCTCCCCGCTCAACAGAGTGTTAAAACAGGCCGCACCAGGACACGATTGGCGCATGGGTGGCGGACACGAAATAGAGTTTGGCTACCAGACCAATGTGGCCGACGAGGTCCGCTTTTTTAAGGTGACCTTTAGCGGGGGCAATACCGAAGCTCCCCAGCTTACTCAAAGTGGGTACTATCCGGCCAAGGAACTTTATAAAAAAGTGACCTATGATGAGAACCATACCTCAGGCACGGACCACAGTACCGAGGAGTTCACCAACAAACGCGGGCAGGTGGTGCTCAAACGCACTTACAACAGCGGATCGCACGACACCTATTATGTGTATGACGATTTTGGCAACCTCACCTATGTGATTCCGCCCAAGGTGACCACAGCCAGCGTGAGCACTACAGAGCTAAATGAGCTTTGTTACCAGTACAAATACGACCATCGCAACCGCCTAGTGGAAAAGAGGTTGCCCGGAAAGGACCCTGAAGAAATCGTTTACAACAAACTGGACCAGCCCATCATGACCCGGGATGCCAATTTGCAGGCCAACAGTCAGTGGCTCTTTACCAAATACGATGCTTTTGGCAGGGTGGCCTATACTGGAGTCATTAATTCAAGTAGCTCACGAAGCACACACCAAACAGCGGCAGATGGTACAACCAACCAATTTGAGTCTCGTGTAGGTACACCGGTAAACCATGAACCTTCTCCCGGCGTTAACGTATATTACAGCAATACCGCTTATCCCAACACAAACATCGGCGAAATATACACCGTAAACTACTACGACAGTTACGTGGATACCGATGGGCTCAGTGTACCGACATCGGTACTGGGACAGACCAAAGCAACCAATGTGCGGGGTCTGGTCACTGGAAGCAAGGTACGGGTATTGGGAACCAACAACTGGATTACCACCATTACAGGATATGATGTAAAAGGAAGACCTATCTATACAGCCAGTAAGAACAATTATCTGAACACCACGGACATTGTGGAGACCGAACTGGACTTTGCGGGCAAGGTGGTGCGAACGGTAACCAGCCATACCAAGGGCAGTAATCCGGCCATCGTTACCACGGACAACTTTACCTACGACCAAATGGCGCGTTTGGTGCAACAGACCCAGACCCTAGGTTCACATACGGAGACTGTGGTAGAAAACAGTTATGATGAACTGGGCCAGCTTGTGGAGAAAAAAGTAGGGGGTGGTCTGCAAAACGTGGACTACACCTATAACGTGCGGGGCTGGCTAAAGCAAATTAACGACCCCAGCAATCTGGGGAGTGACCTCTTTGCGTTTGGGATAAACTACAATAGCACTCAATATGGCGGGGGTCCGCTATACAATGGCAATATTGCCGAAACAGCATGGAAGACCTCCAATGACAATGAGCTAAGAAGGTACCGGTATGAATATGATGCCCTGAACCGATTGGAACTGGCCGCATTCAATGTTGGCGACAATTCCCAACCACACCGATATTCCACCTCCAATATCAGTTATGATAAAAACGGTAACATCTTAGGTCTGACCAGAAACGGCCACACCAACAGCGGGGCCACCAGCTTTGGCACCATGGACAATCTGGTCTACACCTATGACAGTGGCAACAAGCTTACCAATGTTGCGGACAACAATGCCAGTGACACTTACGGCTTTGTGGATGTAAACGGCAGTGGTACGGAATATACCTATGACTTAAACGGGAATATGAAGACCGATGCCAACAAGGGCATTACCGGCATAAGCTATAACCATTTGAACCTTCCCACTAGCATTTCGATAAACGGTGCAGGGGGCAACGGTACCATTTCGTATATTTATGATGCCACGGGCGCTAAATTAAAGAAGACCGTGGGAAGTTCTGTGACAGAGTACGCGGGCAACCATATATACCAAAATGGCAGCCTCCAGTTCTTTAACCATGCGGAAGGCTATGTGACCCCGGATGGCAGTGGCGGGTACGACTATGTGTACCAGTACAAGGACCATTTGGGCAATGTGCGGTTGAGTTTTATTGACAACAACGGCACCACCGAAATTGTGGAGGAGAACAACTACTACCCCTTTGGCCTAAAGCACAAGGGGTACAACGAAGCGGTGTCACCCCTTGGCAATAGTGTAGCGAATAAGTGGAAGTATAATGGTATGGAACTTGATGAAAGTTTGGGCTTGGAGACCTATGATTTTGGTGCCAGGAACTATGATCCGGCACTGGGTAGATGGATGAACATAGATCCGCTTGCGGAACAGATGAGAAGGCATAGTCCATATAATTATGCGTATAATAACCCTGTTGCTTTTATAGATCCTGACGGGATGTTGGGACAGGCAGCGTGGGCTTCCTCGTTTGGGATTAGTCTGAGCAGCATGGGTAGTATGTTTACAGAATCTGAAGCGGCTGTTCAAAGAAGGCAGCGACAGGCTATTTACGATAGAATAAACGGTGTTTTAAATGATGAAGAAGTTGAGGAAGAAAAAGAAGATTGTCCTAGATGTGACGATGCAAATATTTTAGTAAATGCTGTAAGACAAGCTGCTGCTGAACATGGGGTTAATATGGCGAATGAATACATAGCCAATTGGACAAAAGAGCCAGGAGAGTTTAATACGAATGAATATATTGGCGAAGGCTACTCATATACGCTTAGCCAGCCGATAGAAACAGGGGCTAATTTCGAGGATTTAGATGAAGATGAGTTTTACAGATTTCAAAATGATGATATTGTTATCTCAATTGATGGAGAGACAGTTAAATCAGATATAAGTTTTTTTATTGGACAAAAAAAAGGTTCATCTAATTCTGATTACAATATAGCACGAGTTGAGATAGGAGTACACAGCGAAAATCGAACAGGAGGAGCACGTTCAGAAGGTAAAGTAAGGTTCAGAGGGGTTAATGGTAAAGTAGTGGCAAACCTAAACTTTAAAACAGAGAAGCAACATAATGCTTTCTGGAGAACAAATTTCACAAATATTAGAAATACTGCTATTATGAGTACCTTAAGTGCATATGATAGAAAGAATGGAACAAATTTTATGGGTAAAATAAAAGGGACTGCATGGTCAACAATCGAATAACTTAAAAGCTAATAGAATGGAAATAAAGTGTTTTTTCTCCTTTAGAAAAATAATATTAATCATTACTACTTCGGTATTTGTGTCTTGTAATCAAGACACAGAGTTCAATGGTGTTTGGGTAAGTTTTAATAATGGGGTAAAGGTCAATTCTCTTGGACGGTTAGATGGAACTATTCACTTTGATAGTAATAATATGTATCTGAAAGGATTAGGTTTGCCAGAGGATGGATTAGATCCTTTTGAAAAGCAATATAAAAGAGTAGATAATTTAACTTTCGAAAGTAAAGGAGAAAAAGTTAAGATTAAAAAAATGTCTGAAACGATAATAAAATTGAGTTTTATAAAAAGAAAAGAAACACTAAATGTTTTTTACCATAAACTCCCGCAAAAGACTTTATTAATAAATCATAGTTATATAAATAAGTCCTATCGTATTAAATCACCAGAGACAGCTTCCAAACATATTAGCTTTGTTAATGATTCCATTTGTATTGAGTTTGACACCAAAAAGGGAGTTTCTCAAAATTTAAAATGGAATACATATGTCCTAAAAAATTACAACTTTCTTGTTCTTCAAGACAGAATTAGTCCATATCAATTTGTTGTGGATTCCATAGAAGGTGATGATGTTTTCCTATCATATTATACCGATAAGCATAGAGAATTAAAATGGGAATATGTAAACCGTAAAATTTTCGATGCTATAAATGACAGCATTAAAAGTAATTAGTTAATAATGGCTTTAGATAAGAATACTTTTGTTGCCTAGCTGTCCCCTTATTAGCGCTCGCCTGTGACGAGTGCAACCCCAGCTACCGCCAGACTCGTGCTGAGCTTGTCGAAGCATCTCTGGTGGTTACAGCAAGAGTAAGCATACAAACCACGGCAGTTGTGTCGTGGTTTTTTTCACCCACCCAACCCCGCTACCCTTTTTGGCTGGTTAAGCGGAGGAGCTGTTCTTACCCTTAAAATCTTGCAACTTTTGATATACAAAACAAAATTGCAGTTGCCGGTCTTTTTTGGGTGACTCAAGGGTATACTGTAGAACAAACCTATCCGCATCCATTTCTATATGGCCGCGTGCAAGCGGTTCGGGAACCTTTTGCATTTTACTTTTTTTACCACGGGTAAATTCCAGTGCACACGAAAAGATAATCTGGTCCATGACCTTCATGTTCATCAACCTAGGGTTTGCTGTTTTCGTGATAACCACGCGCCCGCTTTTTCTGGATTTTAGATTTAAAAACTCACCCTGGTAAAAACTAAAGATGTCGAGTTGGTCAAAATGTAGATTCAGCCTTTTTCGCTTCTTCGTTTCAAAAAAATCTTGGATAACCTCAGAAATATTCTGCATATAAAAACCTTGTTGATGCAATTTTTTACTTCGAGGATGAGGTTCAAATATAATAAAAAACAACCTTTCGGTTGTTACAAAGATTGATTTAAGACCTGAAATTGCTCTCATGGAAAAAAAATCTAAAGAGCAGTTACTTCAGGATTTGGCTCTAAGGGTAAAAGAACTCCGTGGAATAAAAGGTGTTACCCAAGAGGAAGCACTTAATGACACAGGTATCCAGTTCTCCCGAATAGAACAAGGGAAACGAGACGTTCAACTTTCCACGGTACAAAAACTTTGTCACTATTTTGATATTTCGATGACCGAGTTTTTTAATGAAATTTTTAAATAGCCCCCAGCTATCGCCATTGTTGCCTTGAGCTATGCGGGAGTGTTCTTAGTTCTTTTAAAGGGTAAAGGTAGCCTTAGCAAGAATTGAATTTGCATTGAACGTTTAAGAAACCTGCCTGCCAAAGTAGCCTCACCAGGACTCGAACCTGGATCTAAAGTTTAGGAAACTTCTATTCTATCCCTTGAACTATGAGGCCAAAGTTGTATCGGCACGCAGGCAGGCTTCCATTCCATCCATCCCGCCTTGCCCGACGCAAGTCGCGGTAGGTTGAACCCCAAGGCCATATTGAACTTGTGGAATGCAAAAATAATTTATTTTGATTGGGATACAAGACTACGCTAATTCTAATGGGCGTTACCGTTCTCTTCGTTGGCAAAAATCCCCTGTAAATGGATTCGAGAAAGGGGCTTGTCTATATATCCGGAAATTAGAGGGTGTTCTTTGGCAATACCCCGGTCATTCGTTTTTGCAAACGCGGAAAGCACATAGACCTTAGGAAATTTTGCTTTTCCATATTGTTGTTGGATTTCCTCCAAAAAAGTCCATCCATCCATTCCTCCCATAACCAAATCCAAGAAAATAATATCTGGAAGCTGATTTTTCTCCTTAAAAAAATCAACAAAGAAAGAAAGGCCTTCTTCCCCACTATCACAGGTGGTAATATCCACATCGCCAAAAAACTGTTGTACACAGTATCTCGTGGCAAATTGCGACACTAAGTCGTCATCTATTATACAAATAGTCAGGGGCATGTGAGGTTATTGAATGCTTAATCCCCAAAACTATGACCTTCTGGATGATTGGCAAGGAAAACTCGGCATTTTGTAGTAAAATCAGACAAGTTTCCTCAATGGGGGAGCTTTTCCCTTAAAATACCGTACACGTAGGTTCCAAAAATGGCGGCCCCCAGGACTATGAGTATGGACCAATATCCCGCACCAACCAAAGTATACATAGGTCCTGGACAGGCACCCGCCAACGCCCAGCCCAATCCAAAAAAGATACCTCCAAAAAGATATCCCTTAACCCCTGGATTTTTTGGGGAAAAAGTGATTTTGCTTCCAAAAAAAGATTTGATTCCCATCCTTCGGATAAGCTGATTCTGTAAAACTCCCAAGGCCACAGCAGAACCGATAATGCCATACATATGAAAGGATTGGAATTGGAACATTTCGTAAATGCGAAACCATGATGCGGCTTCTGACTTAAAAAGTACAATTCCGAAGAAGATTCCGATGGCCAAATATGCGATACTTTTCATCATCAAAACAGAATTGGAAACAACACATGAACCATGAACAAACCTCCAATAAAAAACCCGATTACCGCAATAAGTGATGGAAGTTGCAGGTTGCTTAATCCCGAAATGGCATGCCCTGAGGTACAGCCTCCGGCGTAACGCGCTCCAAAACCTACCAAAAATCCACCCGCTACCAGATAGAGTAGTTTTTTAGGGTCTGTAAAGACTGTTTCCGAAAAGAGTTCCTTGGGCAAATATTCCTGACCTGCTCCTGCAAATCCAATCTCATGCAAATTGGAAACGGTATTGGCACTAATGGCCACTGCATCCGTGCTGGACAGAAAAAAATGCCCAATGAATCCGCCAATAACCACCCCAACCACCACAATTAAGTTCCACTTTTGGGCTTTCCAGTCAAATCTGAAAAATTCGGCATGTTTGTCCGCCCCGAGCATACTGCATACCGTTCGCAGGTTAGATGACATTCCAAAGCGTTTCCCCATCATCGTCAGCAAAAAGAGCACCAAAGCCATTAATGGCCCAGATACATACCAAGGCCAAGGGTTTAAAATGTATTCCATGTTTTGTAGATCAGAATGTAGTGCAATGTAAAAAACAAAGCCCAAGGTGTGGTTACTTTTTTACTTTACAGGTGTTTAATCCAACCAAGGCATATAGGGGACAAAAGCTTACAAAGGAGGTTAAAACAAAGATTGCGCCCAAGGCAAGAAGCACGTAGGCAAAAATGCCACTTACGGTTCCGGTAAAATACAAGGCTGCAATAATCCCAGCTACAATAAAACGTACTATGCGGTCCAATCCGCCCATATTCTTTTTCATATCAATTGTTTTTAATAAAAGTGATAAGCAGTGCGGCCAAAACGGCAATGCCCGCACAAATGATACAGACCAGGACCAGTTTATGCCACACTTTAAGTTTCATACCCAAAACTATATATTGAATACCCATTTTTTGGTAACCCAGGTTACATTGGAAGCATTAATTTTGAACTATATTGAACACTTGAATCCGATTCGCGGTATGGAAATCTATTTGGAGGCTTTAAAGCAGGGATTTTTGGGCACTTTGGGATGGACCTGGAAATCCATTCTTTTTCAAGTGCCTTGGTATTCCAACTACTTTTGGGGACTTATCCTTATTTCCTTACTCGTTTGGGGGCTTGAAATTTTCTTTCCTTGGCGTAAGAACCAATCTGTTTTCCGAAAGGATTTTTGGTTGGATGCTTTCTATATGTTCTTCAATTTTTTCATCTTCAGTATTGTTATTAGCGGGGTGTACAAAGCGTTGGAAGTGTTTTTCGGTCAAGTGGGAATTAACGCTAAAAGCATAGCTTTTATTGACACCTCGTCTTTGCCGAATTGGGCGCAGTTACTTGTGTTTTTTATCCTATTGGATTTCGTACAGTGGTTTACCCATATTTGTCTCCATAAGTTTCCGGCGCTTTGGCAGTTCCATAAAATCCACCATAGTGTAAAAGAGATGGGTTTTGCAGCTCATTTACGCTACCACTGGATGGAAAACATTTTGTACAAACCTCTCAAAACCTTTGGTGTGATGTTGTTGGGAGGTTTTGAACCAGAACAAGCGTATTTGGTTCATTTTGCAGCGATTGCCATTGGCCATTTGAACCATGCCAATATAAAATTGACCTATGGTCCTTTGAAGTATATTTTCAACAACCCGGTGATGCACCTATACCATCACTCCTATGTATTGCCCGAAGGAAGGTTTGGAGTCAATTTTGGGATAAGCCTTAGCCTGTGGGATTATATTTTTGGCACACAGCACATTCCTGAGGACAGTGGTACAATTCAGCTGGGATTTCCAGGAGAAGAATCCGTTCCCAAAAACTTTTGGGGGCAACTGCTGTATGGTTTTCGAAAAAAATAAGAGCTACACTGCGCTTTTCAGTTCGTTTTCCAAAGATTGCGCCTGCACCACTCCGGACTGCCTCCAAATCGGTTTTCCCTCTTTGAAAATAATAAGCGTAGGGACTCCTCGCACTTGAAACTGTGAAGCCAAAGCCGGATTTTTGTCCACATCAATCTTTACAATTTTGGCATTCTCCCCTATTCTGGATTTCACATCCTTTAAAATAGGAGCCATCATCTTACAGGGGCCGCACCACTCCGCATAAAAATCAACCAAAACCGGTTTGTCACCAGAAATTATATCACTAAACTTTGCCATACTTACTTTTTTGATTTCTTCCAATCATCATATCCACCAGAATAGTCGAAAATTTGGTCGAATCCTTCCAGTTTCAATAGCTCTGCCGCATTTCTACTGCGAACCCCACTTTTACAATATAAATAGACAGGAGTGTTTTTGTCCAGTTTTTCAATTTGGTCCATGAATTTTTTACGGTCCATCACATCAAAGTTTAAAGCTCCTTCTATATGCCCTTGTTCATATTCTTTTGATGTACGTACATCCACCAATTGCACATTTTTTCCAATTGCATGGTCTTTGAGCTGCTGTTGATTTACACGAACCACCTCTTGTCCAGTACATGACTTGCATAAAAGACAGATTGTGAACAGAACTATCGCTAGACGAAAATGGGCCATTTTGATAGGGTATCTGTTTTAGTTTGAGGTGCTTGGACAAGCGAAGTCCGTGGTGGGGATATTTGTCTTTGAAATCGCCCCAAACCCTCCAGCTATATCTATTAGGTTATGGATACCTCGACTTTTTAGGATGGATGCGGCAATCATGCTACGATACCCTCCAGCACAGTGGACGTAAAATGTTCCTTCGGATGGAAACTCGCTCAAATGGTCATTTATAAAATCCAAAGGGGTCAACTTAGCATCGGTCACGTGTTGTGCGGTAAACTCAGGTTCTTTTCGTACATCAAATACCATCGAATCTTTGGTAAAATCCTGGGCAAATGTTGCTGCATCAATACTGTCTACCGTGTCGATTTCCAAACCAGCATTGATCCATGCTTCTATTCCCCCATCCAAGTAGCCTATGGTCCCGTCAAATCCAACTCGGGATAGTCTGGTGATGGTTTCTTCCTCTTTTCCTTTTGAAGCAATCAACAAAATGGGTTGTTTCACATCTGCAATCAGCGCACCAACCCAAGGTGCAAAACTCCCGTTCAGGCCTATAAAAATAGATCTAGGGACATGAGCCTTGGCAAAATCATCTTGATGACGTACATCCAAAACCACCGCCCCGGTCTCATTTGCTGCCGTTTCAAAAGCCTTCGGACTCATAGCGACAGTTCCTCTTTCAATGACCTCATCAATATCATCGTAGCCCTCTTTGTTCATCTTTACATTAAGGGGAAAGTATTGCGGTGGAGGTAAAAGACCATCTGTTACCTCTTTAATGAATTCATCCCGGGTCATATCCGCACGCAATGCGTAGTTCATCTTCTTTTGGTTGCCTAAGGTATCCACTGTTTCGTTCATCATATTTTTACCACAGGCGGAACCGGCACCATGAGCAGGGTACACAATGACCTCATCGGCCAGAGGCATTATTTTGCTACGTAGACTATCGAAAAGGGTTCCCGCCAATTCTTCTTGGGTCATGTTGGCTGCTTTTTGCGCCAAATCGGGCCGCCCAACGTCCCCCAAGAATAAGGTATCCCCACTAAAAATAGCATGGTCCTTTCCGTTCTCATCGCGCAGAAGATAGGTAGTACTTTCCATGGTATGTCCTGGTGTATGCAACGCCACTAAGGTGATGTTTCCCAATTTAAACTCCTCCCCATCCTTTGCTGTAATCGCCTCAAAACTTGGGTTTGCCGTAGGTCCATAAACAATGGGGGCTCCCGTCTTTTTGGAAAGCGTTATGTGTCCGCTCACAAAATCTGCATGAAAATGGGTTTCGAAAATGTACTTGATTTGAGCGTTGGCCTTTTTAGCTCGTTCCAAATAGGGGTTAATCTCCCTAAGTGGGTCAATAATGGCCACTTCTCCTTCGCTTTCAATGTAGTAGGCTCCCTGAGCCAAGCATCCTGTATATATTTGTTCAATTCTCATGATTCTAAATTTGTTTTCAAAGATAAGGAGGTAAAAAAGGTATTTCTGTGACCAAAGTCACATATTCTTCTTTTTGGTCTGTAATGAGATTTTTTGTTGAATACTGGTTTTCGTTTTTAGGCTTTCACAATAGTCGACCGCTTCATGCGTGCGTACAAAAAGATTTTCCTGTCCTATGGTTTCGATTAATCCACTACTATGTAAAATATCCCGAGTTGGCCCTATAGCGCCTGCAATCAAAAATTGAATATTCTGATGTTGAAGTTCTAAAATAATCTGCTTCAGTGCGGAAATGGCGCTACTATCAATGTAATTTATGGTTTCGGCATTCAGAATTACATACTCCAATTCCGGATATTTCTTTTCAATTTGTTTGAATAGCTGTTTTTTGAAGTAATCCTTATTCCCGAAGAACAGTTGGGCATCGAATCGAAGAATCAAAATATTAGAATACGTTTGGACATCATTTTCAAAGCGCTCCACGTTTTTAAAATAGTCGGTGCCCTTTATTCTGCCTAAAACGGCGATATGGGGTTTTGAGATTCGGTTGACGAGAAGTACCAAGGAGAAGAGAATTCCCAAAATAATGCCTTGTGTAATCCCAATGAAAAGGGTGGTCAAAAAGGTCAACAGCAACAGGAAAAACTCATCCTTCCTTTGTTTATATAATTCCAAGGGAAGTTTTAGGTCTATCAAACTATAAATGGCAACTAAGATAATGGCCCCCAACACCGCTTTGGGCAAGTACGAAAACATGGGAGTAAGAAAAAGCAGCGTTAGCCCAACCACAATGGCACTTATTATGGAAGAAAGACCGGTTTTAGCACCTTCATTTACATTCACTGCAGTTCTAGACAAACCCGCATTGGCAGAATACGATTGAAAAAAGGAACCCACAATATTGGACAATCCCAAGGCCCTCAGTTCTTGGTTAGCGTCCGTAAAATATTGGTTACTTTTTTCTTCCACTGCCTTAGCCATGGTCATGGCCTCGGCGAATGAAATAAAAGCCAGGGTTAGCGCTATAGGAAAAACCGCAGTCCATTGCATTGGGTCAATTTTATGCATAAAAAAAGAGGGGAGGCCTTTCGGAATATCGCCGACCAAAGAAACCACACCAATTTGATTGGAAAAGAAAAATATTCCCGAAATAGACAGTATTACTACAATCATGGATGCTGGCAACTTGCGATGTATTTTTTTGAATAGTACAATCAACACAATTGCCCCAAGACCAATTCCAAGGTCCCATAGATTTGTTTCACCCAGCTTTTCACCTATTTCTACCAGGGTTTCTGTAGTATTTAGAGCTTTGATATTGATACCCAAAAAATACTTTAACTGACTTATGGCAATGACCAGGGCCGCAGCCGAAGTAAAGCCGCTTACCACGGGGCGTGATAAAAAGTTGGCTAAAAAACCCATTTTCAAAAAACCCATGGCCAATTGTAGAAGGCCTACAAACAAGGCTAAAAAAAGAGCCATGGCAAGGTATTGTTCCGATGTGGCTAATTTTAGGGCGGCCAAACCTGAGGCCACGATAAGCGAGTCCAAAGCTACTGGGCCCACGGCCAATTTTCTGCTAGACCCAACTATTGCATATATTAAATTCGGAACAAGAGCTGTGTAAAGTCCATAAACTGGTGGAAGCCCTGCGATTAAAGCATAAGCCATTCCCTGAGGAATTAGCATAATTCCCACGGTTAAGCCGGCCGAAATATCTCCAGACAGATAGCTCTTCTTGTAGTTGGGCAACCAAGCCAATATGGGAAAAAAGCGCTTCAGCATCGATACAAAGGTAATCAGCAATGCTATTATTCAAGGTAACACAGGTAGCAAAAGCTATAGGTCGATGATGGTGATATGATTTCGATGCAATTCAATCTTACCCAAACCTTCCAATTTCTTGAGCAACCTTGAAACTACTACCCTTGAAGTGTGCAAATCATACGCGATTTCTTGGTGGGTATTCTTTACATTCTGATTTTTGGTGATATCCGCCTTCTTTTTCAAATAATCCACTAATCGTTGGTCCAAATTTTTAAAGGCAATTCCATCCACCGTGGCCAAAAGTTCATTTAGGCGATTGTGGTAACTCTCAAAAACGAAATTGCGCCAAGAACGATATTTTGAAATCCACTCTTCCATTTTCCGAATGGGAATCATGATTAGTTCAACATCCGTTTCGGCAATGGCCCGAATCTCACTTTTGGTATCCCCAAAACAACAAGCCATGGTCATACTGCAGGTATCCCCGGGTTCTAGATAATAGAGCAATAGCTCGTCCCCATTATCATCTTCCCTAAGGATTTTTATGGCCCCGGAAACGAGCAATGGCATTCCCTTGATATATTGGCCTATCTCCATAATCTTTTCGCCTGAACCAAAGGAGTGCATCATACCCACCTGACCAATTTCATCAATCAAATGGGTTTCAAAGGAGGTTCCAAAACTTTCTCTTAAATCATTTTCCACAAAACAAATGTAATGTTATATCCTATTTTCAAAAATATCTTTATATTTGCAAGTGATTACTCACTTTTATGACGGATAAGCAAGAAAATATTCTAAAAACTGCCTTGGAGCTGTTTGCTACCCATGGTTTTCATGCTATTTCGACCAATAAAATTGCAAAGGAGGCCAATGTCTCTGAAGGTTTGATATTTAGACACTTTGGAAGCAAAAAAGGCTTGTTGGAAGCTATTTTGAATCAAGCCTACGAACGGGCGGCAATTCTATATTCCCATATTATTTCCGAAGAAAATCCGAAGAAGGCTATTCGTGAGACCATTACGCTTCCTTTTCGATTGGAAGAAAGTGAATATCATTTTTGGAAACTCCAGTTTAAACTGAAATGGGAGTTGGAAATCTCAGGCAAAGACAAAGTACAACCCCTTCTTGACAAAATGGCTTGGGCTTTTGGAAAACTAAATTATAAAGACCCGTATAAGGAGGCTCTGGTATTGCAGCACATCGCAGAAAGTACCTTAGCTGGAATTCTTAGGGATGGAATGGAAACCCAAATTTCCCTAAGAGAATTTTTGTTGGATAAGTATAAGGTGTAAAAAAAATTTAATTTAAACTATAAGTAAGTACTCACATATTATGAAAAATGTAGCATTAATTACTGGTGCGTCCAGTGGAATAGGTAAAGAGTTGGCATACTGTCATGCCGAAACAGGCTCAGATATAATTCTTGTTGCCCGTAGTAAAGATAAATTGGATGCATTAAAGTCCGAATTGGAATCAAAGTATAACATTGAGGTAAAAGTGATTGCCAAAGACCTTACCCTACCTAATTCAGCGAATGAGATTTATGATAAAATCAAAAAACAGGGTATCGAAATCAGTTACCTTATCAACAATGCTGGATTTGGTGGGCATGGAAAGTTCCATGAACGTCCATGGGAGCAAGATTTGTCCATGATCAACCTGAACATTACCGCATTGACGGCATTGACTCGTTTTTTCTTACCTGAAATGGTCGCAAGAAACTCAGGTAAAATCTTAAATGTATCTTCAACCGCCAGCTTTATGCCAGGGCCACTTCAAGCCGTGTATTTTGCCACGAAGGCCTACGTTACTTTCTTCAGCAATGCTTTGTCGGAAGAACTACATGATACCAAAGTCACGGTCACCAACTTAATGCCTGGGGCTACTGAAACCGGGTTCGCCAAAACATCCGGCATGGACAAGACAGACCTTTTCGACAAAACTGTTTCCGCCAAAAGCGTGGCGACAGATGGGTACAAAGGAATGTTGGAGGGTAAGTTGGACGTTATCTCCGGTTTGACCACATCACAAAAAATTATGATGAAGATGATACCCTTTACCCCAAAAAAGGTCATTCTAAAACAAATTCGACAGATGCAAGAAGTTAAATAGAATAGGCGTCCCTAAAGGGCGCCTTTTTTTGATTATTAGTTTCCTCCCTGTCTAATTTTAGAATATTTATTGGAAGCTGTGTTAGGAGGCAAAATATGTTTGCCCTTTTCTTCGCTTACCGCCACTTTTTGCGTATTTCTTAGCGAAGAGCATCCAAAAATTGAAAAAACAAAAAATAAAGCCACTATTTTTTTCATATTCCTAAATTTTGAATACTCTAAAATAACGACACTTTACCTCAGGCTCAAAGATTTCTTAAATTTTGAGGTGTTAATTACGTCCTTTTCAACAGAATCCATAAACCTTTCAAAAAATAGCATTCATTTACTTCTTATTGTAGTGGAAGTGATGCAATTGTTAAAAAAATACTAATGGTCCAATTTTTTCGCAACCTAATGATTCATATCTTATCTTTGTTTAGAGTTATTTATAAATGATTAAACAAAATGGATTTACTGCTGAAAGCCGAAGAGTTTGAGAAAAGACCGATGAGCCATATGTCTACCAGTGATCGCGTGCAAGCTTCCAGGGAAGCAAAAGACTTGGTACTATCCATTAATGAAATTTATAAGAAGACAAAAGACTCCAAATTGATGGAGGCGATGAAAAGAATTACGGTCAAGAAAAAGAAAATAGATAAAAGACTAAAGGGTAACCTTTCGGTCTAAATGAGTAAGGGGACGTATTTCAGAAAAAGGCACTTCTTTAAAGTTGCTGTGAGATGGAATTGAACGTTAGATTAATTCGAGTGCCGAATCCTGTTGCGTCCCTTTTTTCAATTTCTCAATATATACATTAAACTCCTTAAATCTCTACAACATGTTTGGACTGTTCAAAAAGAAATCTGAAAAAGAGAAGCTACAGGAAAAGTATGCTAAACTCTTAAAAGAGGCTCATGCACTTTCAACAACCAATAGAAAACTGAGTGATGACAAAACGTATGAAGCAGAGCTGGTAATGAAAGAAATAGAAAAACTACCCTAGCATTTGGTTACAGACAGGTTAGACTTCCTAGCATAAAAAGGATTGACCACAACACCGTACGGCCCCAATTTTTTCTTACCAATTTCTCCAACAGAATATCATCCACTTGCCCCTTTGAAATGGCTTTATGCATCGGTACAAATTGAGCGAAAGTCATTACCCATATGATGATTACCAAAACAGTGGCCACAATATTCCATATATTGGGTTTCGTAAATAAGGTTACCAAGTAAATCCCTAACTCAGCCAACATTAGAGGAGCCACAATAAAACCCATTAAGGCGGTATATTTTCGATGCCATTCGATTAAGTCCTCTTTAGAAAAGTGAGAAAAACTGGGGTAAATTATCAACTGCACAATCCAAATCAGAATTAGCAATCCAAAATCCACTAAAAGTCGAACCCTACAGATTTCTATCATAAATACCGAGTAATTTTAGAACTTGTTGGCTTGGTAAAAGACAAAAAAGTATCCACCCATTTACCTTCTTTATTGACCAAATATTTCTGAAAATTCCATTTTACGCCCGCATTACGTTTTCCATTCAGACTCTTTTTGGTAAGCCATGTATATAAAGGGTGTTGACCACTACCCTTCACTTTGATCTTTTCTGTAATTAAAAAAGTAACCCCATAATTCCGTTGGCAAAACTCTTGGATTTCGTTTGCAGTACCTGGTTCCTGCCTTCCAAATTGATTACAGGGCGAACCTATGACAACCAGTTCTTCTTTGTACGAATCGCTCAGTTTCTGCAATTCCCTGTACTGTGGGGTAAATCCACAAGAAGAGGCAACATTTACAAACAATATGTGCTTGCCTTTGAAATCATTTAAGTCAATATTGGAACCATCCAGGGCTTTGATAGGAATATCATATATCGAAGAAAATTCCCTACCCTTTGTTTCCGATTTGGTTTTAATTTGTGTTGCGAGCTTCATGTGCTATTCTCTTTCGCTCAAAGTTAACTGTTTCAATCAAGAATGCATTTGTTTAAATATTTTTATTTTTCGTTAAACAAAAATTTTTATTGGTTTTGTCATAGTTTTGGCTAAAGTCCATTATTGAAACGCGTAATAGTTTTTCCAAGAAAACGACTGAAGCCATATGCTTAGACAAACTTATCCAACAATTATAATTTTACTTGCCATTTTATTTCAAAGTTGTAAGATAGCCGACCTTAGGACATCTGCAGTACATCCTGATTTACCTAATCGCGAAAATAAGGCGATTGAGTTAATCGAAGGTCTTATAACCAAGTACGGTCTGGATAAACTTGAAGATGCAGAAACCTATTCGATATTGGCCACCGATAATTGGAAAGGATTATATGCCTTGGTCAATCCCTTTCCAAGAGATAACGAACTCATGGAGATGCGGTTCAGGCCAAACTCCTTTGATGGGCAATTCAATTATTTGGAAGGAAGGAATAAAACCATCTATGGGATTCAATCCTTTCAACACTATCGCATCAAGGAAACTGGCATTGTCAAATTTCGAAAGAAAAAAAGCATCACTTTTGCACTCCCTGCTATCCAGTATTTTTTTGAATTGCCTCTTCGATTGAAAAATGCACCTATCTTAAAATATGCTGGCGTCCAGATTGTTGAAGGCCGGACTTATGATTTAGTTTTTGCTACTTGGGAAAAAACAAAACCTCATAAAGAGCATGACCAATATCTATTGTATATCGACAGGGATTCTGGTGAGCTTTCCTTTGCCAACTATACAGTTCGCGGCATGTATCTTCCAACTCCACGAAACATTTATGGTTCCATTCGATTTGAAGAACTAAAGAGGAATAGCGACAACATTAACTATCCTGGCAAACTGTACATCCAACTAAACAAGCTCAAAAAACCCCAACGTGCCTTGCATATTGTAACTATTGAAGACCTAGAAATAGACAGTTTCCCTTTATCAACATTATATCCTGACAAAAGCATCAAATTTCAGGGTGACTCCAAGTATTGAAATTCTACATCCCGATGGATTTCACCCATCAATGAAAGGAGGTCAGGCGGCAGCCAAAGATATCAGGTTGGCTTTATTTCGATATAGGTTTTAATACGATTTGAATTGCTTTACATTCCGCACTAAAGGACTGTCCATAGACTTGCAATTAGGGAATCGAAAAATTTGTAGGAATCAAATTTTTTACAAAACTTAGAGGTCTAGACACTATAAACCATGAAAACACCAACCATTTTACCTTGTTTCCTCTTGGTCCTATTGCTTTCCAGCTGTTCTTCCTATTTGACCAGTTCGGAGAATGTGAGCAATGCCAGAAACGATTATGAAAAAATCCTAGTTGTCGGACGTTCCAAAGACAATACAGCGAGAATAAAGTTCGAAAACAGCGTGGTATCACAATTGGCCGAACAAGGTCTGAATGGAATTTCTTCCTATGCAGAAAATGCTATGGTGGACATCAATAAAAAGTATTCAGATAGTGAATTGGTTACGCTAAAGAAAAGACTAATGTCCAACGGTTATGATGGCGTAATTGTGACCAATCTTATCAATACTGAAGCCTATACGGATGTGGTCCCCGGTGGAACATCAACGGCCTATGTCCCAGCTAGAGTTGGAAGATTTGGCAGATACCTTACCTATTATCCCGTTACCACATGGGAACCAGATCAACTAAAAAGCGGCACCAAGTATATTTTTGAAAGCAGTTTGTATAGATTAGCCGAAAAGGCCGGCGACAACCTGCAATGGGTGGGGCGCTTTGAGGTAAAAGACCCCTCGAGTCTGGAAAAAACCGTAAACAATTACGCTACGGATTTAACTAAGGCCTTGGTGAAAAACAGTATTTCCAACGCAAATTGACTTATTTGGCCCGAATAATATTATAGTTAATTCCCAGTGCAACATTGTTGAAACCCTGCAGGGTGTAGTCCAAACTGATTTTAAACCGGTTCATCCGTACACTTCCTCCAAAGTTTCCTCTAAGTCCAGCGATGTCACCCTGCACGTCAAACGGATTCTCAAATTGTACGGTTTCTTCTTCGGTGGTTATAATATAAGTCCCTTCAACCGCATAATTGGATTTCCCTGTAACATAACCCAGGCCTCCGTAAACATTCCAAACCGGGAACTTCGTGGATGCCATAGCCTCAAATAACCAAGAATTCAAGGACCCGTCTATAGATTGGGATTCACCAGTCACAAAGCCATCCGTGTCAAAATCATAATCCGCATCCAATCTTGTAAATGCTGCAAACAGGGAAATTGCTACAGGTAAATTGTTAAATCCTGGGATGCTTTTGGAGATTTCATGCTTTAATCCAAACCCAATAACCCCAAGTGATACGTCATCTATGGATATTTTGGGAAAGAGGCGAAGACTAAACTCCGAATTCATGGGTAACCCTAAGTTAGCCTGTAAAAAGGCATTTGGCAATAGATTGGTAGAAAATAGCCCAATTCCCGTGGGAGCATCAAAGATGAATTCTTCATTATCCCTAGTAGCGACAAAAGTCACCTCCGATTCAGTACTTCCCAGTATTGTGGGAATCCTTACCGTAGTGCCTCCTCCCAGGACCTCTAGATTATCAATAGCGCTAATATCAATTTGCTTGGATAATTTTTCGTTGGGGACAAATGAGCCATTGGCGACTAAAGATATATCCAAGGCCCATGCGGATTTAGCTTCAGCAGTGTTGTTCCAGGCACCTGTTAAGCCGTATAACAATCCTTCACTTAAAGGTTCAAGGTATAATGAGGCCAAATCTTCGGCAGCCTCCACTCCTAGGATTAAATAGTTCTTAAAATCAATATCACTTTGTGCATCTGATTTAAGTCCTATCAACAGAAGTAATAAAAAACCTGTCTTTTTCATTCTATAAGTCCGCGTTTTATGAAAAAATGCGATTAGCTTTAACCCATAGCCAGAGATTTCAGTTTTGGAAGCATGGATTCGTTTTTATTTTGGGAGGATTCCATCTTGCAAAGTATGGTATCCAGCAATGTGATAGCCTCAAGTATAAATGGTCCTTTATTTAGCATAACACATTCCGCCTTCAACGCGGTCGTAGCATCGGTAATTTCCGATCTCGAGGGCAAGCCGTTTTTGGCCAAGTTTTCCAACACCTGGGTTGCCCAGATAACCGGAACATGGGCCGCACCACAAATGGATAACATCTCTTGTTGAACTTGTCCAATATTTTCCCAGCCGGTTTCAATAGCCAAGTCTCCCCTCGCTATCATAACCCCGATGTTTTTGGTCTTCATGGCTTTCAAAAGAATGGGAACCAAATTCTCAAACCCGGACTGCGTTTCAATTTTTAGTACAACATCGAGTTTTTCCAAGGCTCCAAGATGGGAAAGTTCTTCATACAACTCCACCACGTCTTCCTTTCGGTTCACGAAAGAAAAGTTGACGATATCCGCATTTTCCGCCACAAAAGCCAAATCCTTTTTATCCTTTGCTGTAAGACCTGAAAACCCTAATCTAGAATCCGGGAAATTAATCCCTTTTTCGGCTCTTAGTTTTGACCCATTTTCTTTTGCTAAGGAAATCCGAATTTTAAGAATATCCGCTTCCGCCGAGGTGATTACTCCACCAATTTTTCCATCATCAAAAAAGACTCTATCTCCTTGCTTTACATAATCGAAAACCTCCGGCATTTGACAGGAGATCATTGCAGGTGTTACCATTTCTTCATTCTTATATTCAGCTGGTCTGCCCAGGGTATCCTCTTTTTTCAACCATATCTCATCATTAACCTTAAGTACAAGCGCATTTTCTTGTGGAGCAATCTGACCCACTTGAAGTTCCGTTGGTTCATCAGACGATGTAATCAAAAACAACCCGGGTTCAAAATAAACGGTCTTTACGGTTTTTAATTCAACCTGATTTTTATCACTGCTTACCACTTTTAGTTTGCGTCGTTTTGAACGGGCATCTACCATAGTCAGTACTTGGTCCACCTCTATGCTTTCTAAGTTTTGAGATTCAATCGGAAGGGTGTTGGGAATAGATGTATACTCAGACTGGGGTACCAAGAGGACTCTTCCTGGCTCGATTACTTTTCCATATGCATCCTTTTTGGGTTTACAACGCACCACTTGTGGGCCAGGGATAATTGGGCCAGTGCGGATTTTCGGGCCAGCCAAATCCATCGCAATTTTTACTTCTTTATTTAACTCCCCTGATGCCTTTTTTATGTTGGTTATAATCTGACTCCATACCACGGGTGAGTCATGTGCACAATTGATTCTAGCACAATCCATTCCCTTAAGCACCATTTGCCTAATCAGTTCGTAATCTTCTGCGGCTTCTTTGGGTTGAGTTACCATAATGCGAACTCTTCGGTTGTCAGCTCCAATGCCCAATAGGTTTTTGGTGTTTCTGGTTAGTAACTTCCTCCCTTTTTTGATGGACCAATGGCCTTTTAATGCCTCCTCCTCTCTTTCGGATACGGCCAAGCCCAGCAAATACCGTATGGTCAATACGCTTGACTTAATATGCCCTTCAGCATTGGCAAACCGGGTCAAGCCCAAATTTTTAAGATGCTTTTGTATTTCGCGGACATCAAAGCTTCTGAAGGAGATATAGTTTAGAAGATTTTGTGCGCTCTTCACGTAGTATGAATCTACACTGTTCAAAGTTTCAATCATGCTTTCCTCATCCCCATCCATTTTTGCAATGATTTCATCCATACGTTCAATAACCTCTATGACTACCTCTTTTTTGATTTTCATGTTGTTATTGGATTTTGTGAACTTTTTGGTTAGGTAATTCTTTCTATTTCATTTTTGGATTGGGATAATTGTCAGATTGGTCTTCCGTAGTCTGATCCATACATACGAAATCCTTTTCCAAAATCAAGGCTAACTCCTTGTCGTTATTGAGACTTTGATTATGATAAAAACCAACATTCTCATTAGTATCCCAGTCAAGCAAAAGAACATTTGGAACATAAAGGGTTATCGTTCCGTCAAGAAAAGAAGCATACAAATTTTCTTCCTCTTCCGAAGCCTTGACCACATAGGAAAAAGGAGATTCGTTAAATTCTGTTTTCTCTTCTACACATCCTTTTTTGCACAGTTCATCTACTTCTGAACGCGTTAATCTGAACCGTACCGAATTTCCTCTAATCCTGATTTTCATTATCCCTTAAGTTAGTGCTTTTTTAGGTTTTATTCCCTGTCCATTTTGTTATGGGAAATGTATTTCTCCACTACCACTGCAGTGATAATCACCAAATAAAACTGCCCAATCAAGCCAACAAACATGGTTGACTTTTGGGCTAATGAAGTAACAGGTAGGATATCCCCGTAACCTATGGTCATTAGGGTAATGAAACTAAAGTACATTAGTTTATCGGTCAAAACATCGGTTGACGTAGTATTCAATAACAACCCTCCTTGAAAAGAGCCTGGTATTACCAACTCTATGGTAAGAAAAATGAAGAATCCTATCAATCCCAATGAGATATACCCACTGGTCAATCCAAAAATGACATTTTTATTCACTCGTTTGGCATACCAAACCTGTTTAATAATCTGTACTGTAACCAATACATAGAACAAAAAATACCCGGACAATCGCATAAGACTGAGATGTCTAGGCTCATCGCCCACAGTGGTTGAAATACCAAAAAGAATAGTATTAAGTCCCAAAATGAAAATACTAAACCACATGAGCTTTGGACTTCCAGAAATCAGCACTACCCCAGCCGAAAGGTTAATCAAAAACAATAGTGGTTCAAGTACGGTTTCAAAAAAGACAGGCGGCACTACCAAAGAGCCGAATAGAATGGCTACCTGGCTTGATAGAAAAATTTCGAAACGATTATCATATAACTTTCTAAGCATCTATTACTGCCATAAATATTCACTGTTCTTACTTCCCCTTCGAGGGAAAATTGCTAAGACACCTCATAACAAAATAGAAGTCTGCATTCTAATCATTCAACATTATGCATCCAATAGGGCTTCATCAAATTCGTACCCTTTATAATTGACCTTAAAAAGCGCACTGTAAAGCGAAGGAATGAAAAGCAAGGTGATTATAGTTCCAAATAGCAAGCCAATCATAATACTTACAGCCATTCCTTCCCACATTTCTCCTCCTGAAAGGTACAGTGGCAACAACCCTAAAATAGTCGTAAATGTTGACAATAATATAGGTCGAAAACGCTGTAGACAGGCTGCAATCACCGAGTCTTGGTCACTCCGCCCAGCTGCCAGTTCTACCTCCATCCGGTCAATGAGCACAATAGCATTATTTATAACAATACCTGCTAAAGAGATGACACCCAAAAAGGGCATAAATCCGAAGGCCTCTTGAAATACCAATAACCCAACAACCACACCGATAATTCCAAGGGGAATAGTCAATACGACCATAGTCATTTTCCGAACTGAATTAAATTGAATAATTAACAATAGCACTATGATAAACCCTGAGATAGGGAGGTAGCCAATAATTGGTCCCATGTTTTCTGCGGTTTGCTCAGCATCACCACCAAGTTGATAGGTGTAACCTTCTGGCCATACTCCATCAATTTGTTCTTCCAGCCATGGGGTTACTACCGACATGATTGCCGATGCATTACCTCCATCCCGTAGTTCACTGCTAATATTTATCGTTCTTCTGATATCAAGACGTTTGATTTTGGCATATTGCCATGCAGGCACTATAGAGGCTACTTGCAATAAAGGCACACTTTTCCCACTGTTTTGTGAGTACACGTTTAAGGTTTCCAAGGAGGCCAAGGTTTGTTGCTGGCTGTCCCCACTTCGCATCACAATAGGAATGGACTTATTGTCTTCTCGATATTCGCCGGTTTGAAAACCATCCAATACCGTTTGCAAGGAGGTCGCAATATCTGAACTCGTTATACCGGCATTCTGAGCCCGATTTTGGTCAATTTCAATCAAGAACTTTTTACTTTTTGGGCCCCAATCATCCTTTACGTTTTTGGTAAAGGCAACTCCTGACAGCTTTTGTTTTACACTTTCAGCAATGCTCGACAATTCATCCGGTTCAGGTCCAGATACTTTAATTTCTATAGGAGTTCCTCCTCCTCCAGAACCTAAAAGCCCTACCTTAATATCCGCATTGGGAAAATTCTGAAAAGCATAGGCATCCAAACGCCTCACCATTTCCACATTTTCTTCAAAAGTGGTGGTATTCACGAGAATATGGGCGTAATTTGAATTAGCCTCATCGGGAGAGTATCCCAAATCATAGGATTCAGGTCCTTCTCCTATATAGGACGACCAACTCACAATACCTTTATCCCTTTCCGCGTTGATCTTGAGGGAATCTGCCATAAAACCCTCTATCTGATCAACTACTTCGGTAGTACGTTCAATCCTATTCCCTTCGGGAAGGTTGATATCTATAGTTATCATATTCCTATCACTATCAGGGAAAAAGATAAAGGGGATATAACCGAAGCCATATAATGAAAGAAAGAAGGCCACAAAGATGCCCACGATTACTTTGTATTTATGTCGCAAGGCCAATAATATCAAATCTTTGTAATAACGTTTGGCTGAATTGATTATACGATCTACCAAGCTTGGCTTCTTTTCACCTTTGGGTGCGACCTTCAGAAACATATAGCAGAACATGGTAATTACCGTAAGTGCAATTAACCAAGAAGACATCAAGGCAATGGTTATCACGACGAAAATAGGTCCAACGATATCCCCCATGGTGGTCGGAGACAGATAAAAAGCCAGGAAGGCCGCGGAGGTGGTCAAGGTTGAAATCAACAACGGCATCCAAAGCTCAGAAAAAGCCTCTATGGCCGCCTTGTACTTTTCCATCCCTTGCTCCAATTTTACCATAATCGTTTCAGCAACCACAATAGCATTATCCACTAACATCCCCAATGCCATGATAAGAGCGGCCAAAGTCACCTGGTTAAGACCCATATTAATAATGCCCATAAGCATCAAGGTCATGATGGTCACAATAGGAATCAAACTTGCGATTACAAATCCTGTCCGGAACCCTAAGAACACGAGCATTACAATGAGCACAATACTTATGGATTGTATTAGGTTCACCATAAAATCGCTCACCTTAACATTAATGTAATCATCTAAAGAGGACACCCTAGTGAGTTCCAAACCTACCGGTAATCGTTTTTCCCATTGGGCTACCACTCCATCTACTGCTTCCCCCAAATAGACGATATTCTTGTCCTCTTTCAGGTTGACGTGCATGGTAATGGCTTCCTTTCCATCGACACTAACAATTTGTGTGGGAGGGTCAATATAGCCTTTGGTCACAGTTGTGATATCTCCGAGTTTTACTAACTGAGACCCATCACCAACCGCAATCAACATATTTTGAATGTCCTCAACAGAATCAAAATTCCCAGTGGGTTCCAAAATAATACGTTCATCCCCTACATTGATTTGACCTCCGGAACTCAAGATATTGGTAGCACCAATACTCTGTTGCAATTTGGATGCTGATAAACCATATTCTTTCAATCGCGTATTGTCAAACTCCACAAAAACACGTTCATCCTGTACGCCCCCAAGTTCTAGTTTGGCAGCATCGGGTAACTTGATTAAATCGTCTTTGATATCATCCGCATATTCTTTCATTTCCGAATAACTGAACCCATCGGAAGTCAAGCCCACAACAATCCCGTAGACATCGCCAATACCATCATCATTTAAATTGGGTGCTACTCCAGATGGAAGGCCTTGGATTGAATTTAATTTTCTACGCAACCTATCCCACACAGATTGCAAAGTTTCTGGCGACACCTCATCTTTCAAAGAAACACTAACCACAGAAAGGCCAGTACGCGAGGTACTGGTCACCTCTTTTAACTCTGGAAGCTCCTGCGCCACTTTTTCAATTTTGTCGGTGACCAATTGCTCTACCCGCTCTGGACTGGCTCCAGGAAACTGTGAAACCACCGTAGCTACACGAACCGTATAGGGTGGCATACTATCCTGGGACAAACTGAAATACATGTTGATTCCCAACAAAATGATGGTTGCCAACACCATAAAGGTGATGCGATTTTTATCAATGGAGAATTTGGCTAAATTCATATTCTGGTTGGTTATAGTGTTGTTATTGCAACCTTACTTCTTGACCATCTAAAAGAGTCTGCAAGCCGGCCACGGCAATTCGCTGCCCTGAAGAAAGACCAGAGGTCACTTCAAAACCTTGGGCAGTTAAATTACCGAGTTGTACGCCCTGTTTCTTAACCTTTCCGGTTTCACCCTCACCTTCTACCAGGAAAACAAAACGTCCATTGCTATCCTCTCCAACTGCATGTGGCGGTACTACCAAAACATTATCTGCCGAGTCGTAATCTCCAAAATCAAAAGTTACATTAGCGGCCATACCACTCTTAATGGCATCACTGGGATTTGTTACAATTACCCGAACTGGGTAGGTTGATGTGTTGGCATCTACCGCGGGTGCTACTTCCGATACCCTGCCTTTAAATTCATCTTCTTCTATTGAGGTAAAGTCGACAACAACATCCATATCGGGTTTTACACCATTGATGATACTTTCTGGAATGCCCAAAGTAATTTCCATGTCAGTGCCGGCATTTAAAACCGCCACCGCTTGCCCTGGACTCACGTTTTCATCGATTTCTGCAGAGATTGAGGCAATTGTACCGTCTTCAGGTGCATAGATATAGCCATAATTGATTTGTTCTTGCTGAATCTGCACTCCTCGTTTCGCAGATTTATAGCTCTCCTCAGCATTTCTAAACGAGTTTTTCGCTGCTTCGAAGTCACTGAGGGAAGTACTGCCCTTTTCGTAAAGTGTTCGAACTCGATTCAGGCTTAATTTAGCCGTATTTACTTGGGAAGCGGCACTGTTCAATTGGGTTATGGATTGTTCGTAGGACAAACGAGCCTGAACATTGTCCAATTTGGCCAACAATTGTCCCTTTGTGACTTTTTGCCCAAGCTTCAAATCAAACTGCGTGATTATTCCTGAACTTCTAAAACTCAGATTGATGATTTTGTCGGTTCTGGCGGTTCCGCTAAAGGTTCTTGACTCTTCACCTCCCAAAAATCCAATCTCCATATACTTTACGGGCCGCAGTGTGTTTTCCTCCTTTTTTTCTTCCCCACCACAGGATACTAGGAGTACACCGAGTACCCATAAAAAACCGAGTTGTTGTATTATTTTCATATTCCAAGTGTTTTGGTCAATTAATTTTGTGTATTTAAGAATTCAAAAAATCGCTGTCTGAACTCATCATTCTTTTCCTTCGTATTTAGCAAGAAGTAGTAGCCCATAAACCGCTCTAATTGAAGCGCGTTTATTAAAAAGTTGTATACCGCGTTGGTTCGAGCCAACTGTGCATTCAAATAGTTATTTTGGGCGTCCAATAGCTGAACAATATTAACTGCGCCTTCCGCATACGAAGCCTGTGTAAGTTCAAGAGCTTCAGCTGCGGTTTCCTCCGATATTTTAGACAATTCAATATTGGACATTTGGTTGACCAAGTTCAGTACCCCATTTCTCACATTTACAGCAATGTTCAATTCCAAATTGTCCCTGTTGATTTCCAACTGGTCTTTTTGAATAAGGGCAGTCTGTCGGTTAATGTTATTCTGGTTCTGATTGATAATAGGAATGGAAATGCTCGCTCCGGCAGTATAGGAATTATCCACCAAACCAAAGCCAAGACCCTCCGGAACAGTACTTCCCGCTCCCGAACGGCTGAAGGTGGAATTGTACTGCCCTTGCAGAGCAACCGTAGGCAGAAAACGACCATACCCATTTAAGCGAATGTTACGTTCTGTGGCGTCAAGGCTATAGCCCAATGACCTTAGTTCAGGCGCATTAACGTAGGCTTCTTGAATTAAAAATTTGGTAAAGGATTCTCGCAAACTTGGGTTGTCCAGCAAATCAAAAAGTTCGTTGTACTTATAATCTTCGAAAACACCCTCGTCCATTTGAACATCGGTCACATCGATTTCCAGTTCGGTAGGATTGTTTAAAACTTGATTCAGAAGCAAAAATCCCAACTCCAGTTGGTTGATGGCTTCTACCATGGATTGGGTATTTTGAGCCATTTCACTACGAAAACGCAGCATGTCGGATTTTCCGGATTGCCCAGCTTCAAAATTCTGTTCTGATATCTCCAAATTCCTTTTGGTTAAATCCACATTGCGAACTTGTATTTGCGTGTTAGCCTTTAGAATCAATACATTAAAATAAGCATTGGCCGCATCGAATATCAAATCTAGTTGTGATGCGTTGAAATCTTCTTGCTGGGCTTTTTGCAGATTCTTTTGAATGGATATGTTGGCATTGGCCGTTTCGGAGAAAACCGTTTGGTTGAGGGTTATATTGCCCGCAGTGGAGAATTCTGGGTTCTGCCCATTACTGATTGTAGCCAAGTCGGGGTCTACATAGGTAGCCGAGCCAGAGGCGGTCAAGGAAGGCAAATAATTGCTATTGGCGGTCTTGACATCCTGAGAAGCCAAATCCACATCCATTTGATCGGATTGGATGGATAAGTTCTGTTCGAGCGCCTGATTGATTACAGTAAGTAAATCATATTCCTTTTCAGATAAGACATTTCTAAACTCGCCTACAAAGTCGGTTTCGCCAATCAAACTATACTTAATTGGAAATCCAATTCTATCGGAAGTATTGTAATTTATGGTTAGCCTTGGATTATAATCAATAAACACAGGCAAATCCGACATTGGAGTACCCGTCACATAAGCTTCCACATTTAGAGCAATTCGTCTAAAAAATTGGTCTAAATTCTCTTCGGCCTGCAAAGTGGCCAAAAAACCCAGTTTTACATCCGCAGGGCCATTCACTGTAAATGAAGGCAATTTGCGTTCCAGAAGTTCTCTTATCAAGACCTGTTTCTCCTCGGTGGTCATAAAAAAACCACCCGCCATGTACAAAGCATCGGTACCTTCAAGATTAGCAATGATGTCATCCACAGACTCAAATGGAATCAAACGGTAATCTGAATTTAAATCCGCCAACTCCTTGTCAAAAATTTCTTTGAATGGTAATATTTCAGCGATTGGTGCATCAATCGCAATACCCAAGGTTTTAAAGTCGCTAAGCTCTTTAAATCGGTTTAAATCATCTTGATACGATTCCGATTCTATCAAATAGGTGAAATTTTCAATTCCGGAAGTGGTCTTTGACAGGTCCAATTGTTGTACATCCCTGTTTACCGCTCCGAATAGTATGGTTGGTTTTTCATGAACCGTTAAGGGACTAATAATTTCATTGTTCAATACCCCAAAGGCCAATATAATGTCAATATCATTTCCCAAAAGCTGGTTGTAATTACTTCGGGCAGTTTCCAAATTGAAATTATTCACCAATAGGCCATAATCCGGAAAAACGATATTGGCATCTTCCCCAACAACCGCCTTAACTTCGTTTTTAAGCTTATCAATTAAGGGGGAAAGTTCTCGATTAACCCTATCCACCAAAATACCAACCTTATAGGTTTTTTTATCCTGGGCCATCCCTTGGAAAGAAATGAGCATTATCGCAATCCCTAAAATGGCTTTTACGCAATATTTTTTCATATAGAAGCAATTCATCTTACCCTCCTTTTAAGTTGAGCTTTGTAATCAGTTTTTCGACAGTGAGTCCTTGTACCAATATTGAAAAAATGACAATGATATAGGTAATCACCAAGAACAGGTCTCTCTCCATAGAATCCGTAAGACCCAATGCCAAGGCAATGGAAATTGCGCCACGCAATCCTCCCCAAGTCATGATCAAAGTGGTATTTGGCACAAAATCCAATCGCTTTTGAAAGAGTTTCACTGGAATGATCAAAGAAATATATCGGCATAGTAAGCCAATAGGAATAGCCAACAATCCCGCATAGATATACACGGCATTCAACTCTAGCACCAACATTTCCATTCCTATCAACACAAACAAAATGGTATTCAACAGGATGTCAATCAGTTCCCAAAACTTATCCACGTAGCTTTCGGTAAGTTTGGACATAGCCTGCTTTCGGGTTTTGTTTCCACCAATCATTAAGCCGGCCACTACCATGGCCAATGGTGCTGAAACATGCAAGTGCGTGGCCACAATGGTCCCCGTCATTACCGTTGCCAAGGTTATTATCACCTCGATATTATAGTCATCTATTCGCTTTAGGAAATAATAGGTTACCCATCCTAAGAACAAGCCCCACAATAAGCCACCAAAAACCTCAACCACAAAAAGTTCTAAAACACTTGACAAGGAGAAGCCCGGTTCTGAACCACTGGCCAATCCGAAAATCGTTAAGAAGACCACTACCCCAACTCCATCATTAAAAAGGGATTCGCCAACGATTTTGATCTCCAGTTTTTTAGGAGCTCCTGCCTTTTTCAAAATCCCTAATACCGCAATAGGGTCGGTCGGAGAAATCAGCGCCCCAAATAATAGGCAATAAATGAAACTTACGTTAAGCCCTAATAGCTGCAGAAGAAAGAATACCGCGGTACCTATCAAAAAGGTCGATACCAAAACACCAAAGGTGGCAAAAACTAAAACGGGCCAACGTTGTTCTTTAAGCTTCTGCAAATCCGTATGCAACGCTCCCGCAAACAGTAGAAAGCTCAACATAATGTCCAGCAAAACCACCTTGAAATCAATTTTGGATATGATGAATCTCTCTGCTTTAAGTAAAGTATCATCAAAATAACTCAATGCAAAAACCGCAAGGGTGAATAAGATGGTGATTAAGGTAAGCCCAATGGTATTGGGTAATTTGAAAAAGCGAAGGTTGAGATAACCAAAGACAGCAGACAGAAAAACAAGGATACTGGTTATGACAAAATAGTCCATTCAGAATCTAACTTAAGGTTGGCAATCGGCTAATTCTTTCAAAGTAAGAATTATTTTAAGAAATCCTTGGTGAAAGCCGTACAAATTGGTTTTTGTTTAAGATTTAATAATACTGGTACTCTAATGCTTATAGGTTATCAAAATAACCAAGCACCCCTAACCCTTTTGGGGAATGTTAAGCCCAATTCTCCTTCCTTTGGAAATCTATCCAATACTGGTCAAACCAATCTTAATTATTGCTTTGGAAAAGTTGTTGCTCCAATTTGCCCCTCACGAAGTACAACGATCGGGATTTGGCTGCCCTTGGGGTAGGTGCTAATCTTTTCCCGAATCTTAAATCCTGAATCCCCATCTAAAAATTTGATTCCAGCAATCTCCAAAATGATATCCCCTCCCAAAAGCACTTCCTCACCATTGATAGTGCCAGATAAATATCCACCTCGCAGACCCAACTTGGCGGCCGCACCCTTGGAAGAGATTGATAAAATTAGGAGTCCGGACTCTTGTGGTACATTCAAGACTCTAGCCATTTCAGGAGAAAGCATCATGGATTCTATACCCGTCCAAAGTGTAGGACTGGAATCGAGTAAGTTTTGTACCACATTGGATGTTGTGACGAAGCCTATACCTTCAAATCCCCCAGAAAAAGTGAAAATACTACTAGAAATACCAATTACCTCCCCGTTCATATTAAACATTGGACCTCCTGAATTTCCTGGATTGATTGCCGCATCGGTTTGGAAAAACTCAATTTTCTCAAAGTCGTTACTCAAATTTTCAGGGGTGTATCTTCCGCTGATTATACCTTTAGTAAGGGTTTGTTTAAATCCATGTGGAGCACCCAATATGAATATTTCCTCGCCAATCTGCACCTCATCCGAATCTCCAATTTTGGCCACGGCTTTATTCGTCGTATCAAAAGTTTCTTTTATTCTAAGCAATGCTACGTCTCCTTGAGGGTTTGAAACTACCACCTCGGCTTCATATGTATCACCATCAACAAACTCCACCTCAATACTTTCTGCAGATTGAACCACATGTGAAGCGGTCCAAATAAGACCCTCTTCGTTAATGAGTACTCCAGAACCTTGAGAGCCCTGACGAACCAATTGCAGGGTTTGTCCGATGGAAACCGGTTCAAAAGTCTCTACATTCAAAACGACTACGGAAGAGCTTACTTGATTATATAATTTTGGTAGTTGGCCCAATAGAAAGATTGGTGCAAACAGGGTTAATACGATTAGGACTTTTCTCATGGGATACTAGCTGTTTGATTTGAACAAAACTAATGTACTTGAGTCAATTGGAAGCGGTTCCAAATGACCTACTTTATAATTACCCAGAATAAAGTAATTCAACCTCCAATAATATCATTAAATGTTAATATATTGTAGTAATGGTTGTTCAATCCCTCTTTGCCGGAATTTTAGCCTCTGTACTGCATGTAATTTCTGGTCCAGACCACCTCGCCGCAATAACTCCCTTGGCCATTGAAACACGTAAAAAGGTATGGCGTATTGGCTTGTTTTGGGGATTTGGACATCTTACTGGAATGTTGGTCATTGGCTTGCTTTTTTTGGCATTTAAAGAGGTTATTCCAGTAGAATTAATCTCCGAGTATAGCGAACAATTGGTGGGCCTTGTACTAATTGGTGTTGGGATATGGGCCATTTTTAGGATTTTCTTCAAAGGTAAAAGCCATAAACACCCCCATATCCATGGAGGTGATAAGCCTTATATTCATGTTCACGACCACAACCATGGAGACAATACCTTGGAACATGAGCATACCCACTCTAGAGCATTAAGCCAAAATAGTTGGTCTTCATTTTTCATAGGAGTCCTGCATGGTTTGGCGGGAATTGCCCACTTTTTACTGTTGCTCCCTGTATTAGGTCTTGAAAGTCAATTGGAAGGAATACTCTATATTATTGGATTCGCCTTGGGAACCGTATTGGCCATGGTGATTTATGCTTATATCCTAGGAACAATATCGAATGGCTCAAAAAAACTACAAAGCCCAAATACGTTCCAGAGTATCCGAATTGCTGGAGGGCTTTTTGCCATAATAGTAGGTGTATATTGGATTTATTTGGGTTTTTAAAGCAGTATATCCATAATCGATAGACGATGATTTCCCGTGTCCGCGACTACCAATTTATCCTCTTGTGTACAGATAGAGAAAGGCCAATATAGAGAACTATCCGTTCCTACAATCGTATCCTTGTTTTCACTTCCCGTTTTGAAATCACGCTTTCCTATGACAGCATCAGCAGTTTGGTTGTTCTTTTCTGGAATTCTTTTGAAATAAAGTAGCCTACTATTTCCAGTATCGTTGACCAACAATCCTTTTTTATAAAAACAGACATCATAGGTCCAATTTAAGGTATGTGAATCTGGAAAAAGCCCAAATTGATTTTGCCCACACGCATCAAAGTTAGGTTGTCCAATAATGACATCCGCTGTAGTTTTGAACGCAGTTTTCCAATCGTACCAAATCAAAGTTCGGTAAAACTGGGTATCCGCTACAGCCAAAATACCCTCAGAATTTATTTTTGCTGAATATGGCCAAATCGGTTGGTTGTTTTCATAATCTCGGGTGGTAAAATCAGGTTTTCCGATAACTTTATCAGCGGCTGCATAATTTTCTAAAGGAATCGTTTTATGATAAAGGATTCTCCGATTTCCCGTGTCAGCCACCCATAACTTTTCCCCATCAGAAAAAACACCGTAAGGCCAATGCAAGCTTTTTGATGTAGGATTTTTTGAAATGCCTTCAACGTTTACTTCATTCGATTCAAAATTGGGTTGCCCCAAAACCACATCTGCAACCTGTCCATTTTTGGTAGGCAACTGATGCCAAATCAGTACACGATGGTTCCAAGCATCCGCGACAATCAAACGTGTTCCATCGCTCCAAATTCCTGAAGGATAGTGCAAACTTTTAGCTGTTACGGTACCTCCCGCGTTTCTTCCGGAACCCTCAACATCCTGTTGGCCTAAAACAACATCAGGCTCTTGATTTAGTGCGGTGGGCAGTTTGTGCCAAATAAAAATACGGTTCTGACCCGTATCTGAAACAAATAGTATATCATTGACCAAGTGCACCCCTCTAGGTGCCAAAAAAGGTTTTTGTTTAGAGCCTTTGAAAATATAAGGATTGGACACCTGTTTACCCAGAGTAGAAAAATCCATACTAACAGATTCGTGGTAATTGTTCTCCAGGCAGCATACTTACCGCACGTTTCCCACCAATAGCGCTTTCCAGAATCACTTGTCCAGGATGTTCTCCTGTCACTGTGCCTATTATTTTGGAATGAACTCCATTTTCATCCCTTTGTAATTTTGAAAGGAGGTTTTCTGCCTCATCTTCTCCAACAAAAGCAAGGAACAGACCTTCGTTGGCAACATATAGCGGGTCAAGCCCCAATAATTCACAAGCACTTGCCACCTGATTATTTATGGGGATATCCTTTTGGAAAATATCAATCCCTAAATTAATAGACTGCGCGGTTTCCTTTAACACGGTGGCCACACCTCCACGGGTTGGGTCAGTTAACAGATGAATGCTCTCTCCAAATTGGTCTAAAAGTTTCGTTATGATATGATTTAAATTAGTAGTATCACTTTGTATTTCAGAATCGAATTCAAGTCCTTCCCGAACGGACATAATCGCCATGCCGTGGGTTGCTACTTGTCCACTAATAATGATTTTATCTCCCTTTTTGATATTACTCGCTGCGATATTTGCTTTGGAATGAACTTTCCCAATGCCAGAAGTATTAATAAAGATTTTGTCACCCTTCCCTTTTTCCACCACTTTGGTATCTCCGGTAACTACATGCACCCCTGCTTTTTCACAAGCGAACTTTACCGCCACCAAAACATCCCAAAACTCTGAAACTTTTAGTCCCTCCTCAATAATAAAACTCAAGGAAAGATATTTTGGGACAGCACCACACATTGCCAAATCGTTCACCGTACCATTTACGGCCAATTCCCCAATATTACCTCCTGGAAAAAAAATGGGAGATACTAAAAAGCTGTCCGTAGAAAAAGCGGTTTTACCTTCCAACTCCAAAAGAGCGCCATCGTGACGAGCGTTTAAAATGGGATTTGATAACAAATCAAAAACCCCACTATCCAACAATTTATTGGTTAATAATCCACCGCTACCGTGGCCCAAGGTGATGACATCAAAATCCAATTTGGGCATGGGGCATTGCAACTGCATGCGTAATTTTTTCTCTTCTGACATTCAATACTGTTATGCTTCGACCATCCCCGAAAAATGATAATACGCGGCGCATGCCCCCTCACTGCTCACCATAGGGGCGCCTAATGGATTTGAAGGCTTGCACTTTTTACCAAACTGAGGGCATTCAAAGGGTTTTTTGATACCTTTCATGATTTGACCGGATATACATTCGGGATTTTCCGGCGCTTCTTCAATGGAAACTTCATATTTTTTGGTGGCATCGAAATCTGCATATTTCGATTTTACACCATACCCGCTCATGGGAATTTCACCAATACCACGCCACATCTGATCTTGAACTTCAAATACTTCGTGAATCACTTTTTGTGCTTCCACATTACCTTCTTCACGAACGATTCTGGCATATTGATTTTCCACTTCAGATTGGCTTTGTTCCAATTGCCGAATAACCATTAGAATACCTTGAAGCACATCCAAAGGCTCAAAACCGGTCACGACAATAGGTACCTTATATTTTGCAGAAAGTGGGTGGTATTCCGCATTGCCCATAATGGTACAAACATGACCTGCCGCCAAAAAACCATCAATTCGGCTTTCTTCATCATCAATAACTGCCTTTATTGCCGGCGGCACTAATACATGGGAAGCCAAAATGGAATAGTTCTTCAATCCTTTACGGTGTGCATGAATCACAGAAAGGGCATTGGCGGGTGCCGTAGTTTCAAAACCAACAGCAAAAAAAACGACCTCTTTTTCAGGATAATCTTCTGCAATCTTCACGGCTTCCAGTGGGGAGTATAGGATACGAACATCTGCGCCCTCCGCTTTTGCCTCCAAGAGGCTTTTTTCGGAACCGGGTACGCGAAGCATGTCACCAAATGAGCAGAGAACGACACCTTTTTCCAGAGCCAAATGAACCGCCTTATCAATTAAGTTTAAAGGGGTAACACAAACAGGGCACCCAGGGCCATGAATCATAGTAATCTCTTTTGGTAACATCTCAATGATTCCGTTTTTCACTAAACTATGGGTTTGCCCACCACAAACTTCCATGATGGACCATGGTCTTGAAACCGTATTCTTGATTTCCTCCAAATATTTTTTTGCCAATTCTGGGTCTCGATATTCCGATAGATACTTCATAGCTGCTTGTTTTACTCTTTTTTGGGTAAATATTCATCCACATCTTCCAATTCACCCAGCTCTCCAATTTCTTCTAAATAGCTGAACGTTTTTTGAGCTTCCTCTTCATCCACTTTGCTAATCGCCACCCCCACATGAACCAATACATAATCGTCCACTTTCGCGTCGGGGAGCATTTCTAAACTGGCTTCCTTGGTAATGCCCCCAAAGGAAACCTTGGCCATTCGTACCAGACCATTATGTATGGTCTCAATACTTTTGATTTTTCCTGGAATCGCTAAACACATAACTTATTCTTTTATGTTTTGATAATAGGCCAATTGGCCCAATGCTATATTTTCATCATTACTTGACATTTCCTTATGGAATAGTAATGTAATGTCATTTTCTTGTGCCAAGCTGATTAAGGTTTGTACCAAAAAGCGATTTTGAAACACTCCCCCACTACAGGCAATGGTTGATATTTCAAAAATCTTTGCCATTTTAACCGCTATACTTGCCAAGGTATACATGAAACTGGCTGCTAACTTGGCCTTTGATTCACCTTGATTTTTCAAGTTGAGTAAGTGCTCTATGATTGTTTTTGAAGGAACGTTTTCAAAGGTTTGCCTTTCTAACAAGTCGATACATTCCCCTTGATACCGCCAAGCTAGATTTTCCAAAAGCAAAGCTGCTTCTCCTTCATAGGTAGAAATATCCAATACATCCAACAAAGAAGCAACCGCATCAAACAATCTGCCGACGGATGATGTTTTGAGTTTTGAGTTCTCCTTCAGTTTTTGGTAAATCTTAATTTCAGTTTTTGAAAACTTGTCTTCAACCTCAACGTGCAAATTGACCAAACTAAACAGTGATAGTCGAGGTTCTTTGGCCATTTTATCCCCAGCCAAGGTATCAAAGTATTCAAAGTGTGCCTTCCGTTCCATTTGGTGATTCTGATACACGAAAAACTCACCACCCCAAATCATCCCGTCATCGCCTAGGCCGGTTCCATCCCAAATCACTCCAAGAACAGGCTTTTGGGTTTCGAATACATCATGCTCTGCCAAAACACTTGCAAAATGCGCTCTATGGTGTTGCACCGCAACCACTGGAACTTTCCAATTTGTAGCGAGTTCTTGTCCTAGAATCGTGCTTTGATATGTGGGATGCTTATCCACCAAAACTACTTCTGGTAATTCTTCAAATAGCTGGGTGTACCGTTGCAAGGTCTCTGTAAAACGCTGGAGTACCTCGTAAGAATCTAAATTTCCAAAATAGGGGCTCACATAGGTGTGTCCATTCGGCGTAAAGGCCAAGGTGCTTTTTAGATGTGCGCCCATTGCAAATACCTTCTCATTTGACTTGGGCACATATCCCATAAGATTGGGTGCCAATCCTCTGGAACGACGCAGCAAAATTTGTTGCTTATCAGCGAAATGCATTACCGAATCATCTTGAGGGAAAACAATTTCCAAGTTATGGTTCAAAAAGTAGTCTGCGACAGCACTCAACTTTTCTCTAGCGTCTTTTTCCGAGGAAAGAATAGGTGAACCATGAATATTTCCGCTGGTAGCCACTAAAGGAATTTGTGCTTCTATTGCAAGTAAGGTTAACAAAGCACTGGAGGGTAACATAACCCCGTAACGGTCTAGCCCGGGAGCTACTTCCTCAGCAAGGTGTCCTTTTGTTTGTTGCTTGGCATCTAGAAGCACAATAGGACAAACTCTCGATTCAAGAGCTATCTGTTCATGATTGGATACCTCAAAGGCTTCATGGATTTTTTCCATGGTAGGATACAGCAAGGCAAAAGGTTTAGTCGGGCGCTTTTTTCGTTGCCGCAATTTTTTAACTGCTTCAGGATTTCTCGCATCCACACATAATAAATAACCACTCGTATTTTTCAAAGCAACAATAGCTCCTTCCTTTAGGAAGCGTGCGACAGTACCTAATATCTCTCTTTCCTCTTCAACAGGAGTTGGTTCTCCTAAATTCCATAGCAGTTGCATCGTAATTCCACAATCATCGCAACTGTTGGTTTGGGAATGGAATCTGGAATCCTTTGGGTTTTCATATTCCGATACACAATGCTTACACATAGTGAACTGGTTCATTGTGGTATGCGCCCTTTCAAATGGGAATTTTTGTGTGATGGCATATCTTGGACCACATTGAGTACAAGTGGTAAAGGCGTACCGATATCTTCGATTTTTTGGGTTTTGAATTTCTATTTTACAGGAGTTACAGATGGCAAAATCTGCCGTAAGTGGTATAGCCACCTTGGCCGTTTTTTGGGAAGGGACAACGGAAAAGTTCTCAAACTCCATGGATTCAATTTCATCCATAGAATGATTTTGGATGATAGCCGCATCCGGTGCTTTTTCCAAAATGTCCTCCATAAAATTCATTAGCTCTTCACTTGTTCCATTTACATAAATCAGAACCCCTTTAGCATTATTACTTACCGTTCCTTTTAGTTGGTGCTTTTCGGCCAAGTTAAAAACGAAAGGACGAAACCCGACCCCCTGGACTTGACCACCTACCTGTATTTTAAAGGTTTTAAGCATTCGGCTTAAAAGCCCTTCTTATCATTTATTTTTTCCACCAACCAATCACACCATTCATCAATACCTTCATCCGATAGGGAAGATATCTGAATGACCTCCAGTTCATGGTTGACCTCTCTGGCGTCTTTTGTAACCGCTTCTACGGAAAATGGTAGATATGGTAATAAATCCGACTTTGACACTAGCATCAAATCGCTTGTCAAAAACATTTTAGGATACTTTTTGGGCTTATCATCCCCTTCTGTTGTCGCTATTAACGTAACTCTAAAATCCTCCCCTAGATCAAAGGAGGCGGGACAAACCAAGTTCCCGACATTCTCGATGAATAGTAGGTCTAGATTTTCCAAATCAAACTTATCCAGCACTTGATGCACCATCTGTGCTTCTAAATGACATATGCCACCGGTTACAATTTGTAATGCGTGAATGCCAGTTTCGCGAATACGCTCGGCATCCCGCTCCGTTTCCAAATCCCCCACCATGACCGCTAAATTGATTTTATCCTTCAATTTTTCAGCCGTCTTTTGCATCAAAGTGGTTTTACCGCTTCCAGCAGAAGAAGTAATATTGATCAAAAGGGTTTTGGTTTTCGCCACTTCCTTTCGGATGATGTCGGCCACAAAATCATTGGCTTTTAACAGGTGTATGTTGGTGTTTTCGCACTGAACCGTGCCTCTAGCTGCTTTAGTTGACTTTTCTATCATGATTTAATCTTCAAATTCTACTTTATGTATTAACAATTCCTCGCCTTGAATCACATTTTTACTTGGGCGTTCACAGTTTTCACATAGGAACCTATAGTTTTTCACTTGGGTAATATGATTACATACTTCGCACTGAATCTTAAGCTCAGTGGATTCTATATTCAACTTGACATTACTGTATTCTGGATGGGATATGTGATACGCACTATAGGCGTTATGCAATAACCTAGGTTCAATGTTTGAAAGAATTCCTACCTTAAGGTGAATGGATTTCATCTTATCGAGCTTTTCCTTTTCAAACTCCATTTCCAAGGTTCTCATAATACTATTTACTATGGATGTCTCATGCATAGGTTTAGATTATTGTGTTTAATCTTTCTAATTTTTCCAATTGTTCTTTCGCCCGATTCAAAAGATTTTCATCGGTAACCAAGAATGTAACTTCTTCTGCCTTTTCTCGCATGGATTGCAGTCTTTCTTCCTCCTGTTTGCCATCTTCATTATGCATAAGCCAACCCAGTTCCAGTTGGTTCAAAAGGGTCAATGCACGTTCGGTAGGATATTTTTCCGTAGTTCGGATTTCTAACGCCTTTTCAAAAAGACTATAGGCCTTTTCATGATTGTTGTGAAGTTTTGCGGGTGGAAAATCCATCAAAGCCGTAGCATAGTTATGGCAAACCATGGCGTGTTCGTAGGGGTGGGTCTCCTTTGTATAGAATTCCAACGCTTCCTTAAAAGCCGAAGCGCAAAACGCGGTCCACATCGGTTTTTCATCTGGTGGCGCTGGAATCTCAGAATAAATTAATGCCAAGGAATGCTGAATTTCAGCGAAGTAATCTGGATAACTATCTTTTTTAAAGACCTTCAAGGTGTCTTGAAAGGCGTTAATCGCAGCCTTGTAATATTGTGGACTTCCATTCTTGGACCAGTGGTATAGCAAATGTGCTTTTTTCAAACCGGCCTCCCCCAAAAATTCGGTGGCCTCTTCGTCTTTAAATGTTTTGATAGCCATATTGATGTGTTCTTTGGCCAAAGGAAAATCCCCTAGAAAATTGGCTACATCACATGCCTCCATGGCCAACAGGGCTGCATTCAAATGGAGTTCATGCGATTGAAGGTATTGAATGCATTCTTCTTGTTTTACCAAGATGCTTTTTAGTGTATTTGTATTGTAAGGCAGTTGTACGTTTTTAAAACTAGCGGTACACCATTGAATCAATAAAGCTATTTGGGCAGTCTTCGCTTCACCTTCATTTAGGAAAGATTCACAGGCTACTCTTGTTTCTTCGAACATTTGAGCATCCAACAATAGATTGAGATAGTGTTTGGCGGTGTAGCATTTTGCATCAGCACTAATAGCCCGTTGAAGTGCATTTGCGTAAAGTTCTCGCAGCTCATTAAAACTGATTCTTGGAGAAAGATTGCCGTAATGATGAAGAATAGCTTTGTTATGTGCACTCAAATCGGATAGCTCTCCCTGTTCAATTTCATAACCAAACTTGAGTTTGGTGGCCAACAACAAATGCTTGTATAACCTATCCGATTCCGAAACATATTGAAAGGCTTGTTGCTCGTTTCCTATTTTATAGAAAAGGATGGCTAACAAATTGCCTTCACTCAATTCCACTTTAGGAAAAAGGTATGGAGGTTCGGTATCGAACCAATCAATAGTGGGTTGAATTTCGCTCTCCTTAACACGAAGCTCCTTATTCCCTTTTCGTACCGGGGCATCCCCAATTGAAACTTGGACCAACTCATTTAAACGGTCCACCGAATTAATGATTTCCTGAATATGGAATTCGTGCTCAGTTGTTGTTGATATCGTAATCATCCTTTTTCACTTTTTGAGTGCCCCTTGGGTCTTTTTCTGCTGTTTGCTTCATGTTCAAAGCTGCAATTTCAGCTAAGCGCTTTGACCTATAATCCGCAATTTCATTTACCAAAATCCGAGAAGGGTCCTTAGTGTCGATAAACACTAGTGAGACCATCCATCTTCCTTTCTCTTCAACAATTCTTGTTTGTACTTCAGCATCCAATAGCCAATCGTCATTATCATCAGTCTTATTTTTCACATTGCTATCTTAATGAGGTTTGTTTTTTCAATCCACTCATACTCCAAATCGCGATCGGTACTATCCAGTTCATTGTCAATGAATATTTCCCGTAAGGCAAGGGTCTTATCCCCTTTTAGATTTCGGTCCTTAAGCAAAAACTGTGTGGGTTCATACATTTTTACGAACCACTGACTGCTTACCGGTGTTATTAACAATCGCTTTTGGTCTTTTACATAAGTAACATAAGCATAGTGCACTTGTTGAAATACCTTTTTAGCCAATTCTGCACTTAAATAAACATGTGAGGAACGTAAAGAGAGCCCTGAACTCATGATACCTTCAATTGCTTTAATTCTTCAAGAATATGCTCAACTACCTTATCCCCAGCTTCCTTAACTGAAGTACTCAAATCAATTTCCAATTTTGTATTGTCAATAGCTATCAGATACACGCTAATGTCCTTTGGATAGGATTGCCCTAGTATTTTCTTTGCATATGAAAGCGCTTGGTCCCATTTCATTCCGTGCAGAAAAACGAGGGGGTCATCTTGTGGAGCCCTCAACACTTCCTCAGCAGGAACCTTAAACAAAGTTCCTACTGGTTCATTTGAGTTGATTACGGCATCAACCATGATGATTTTGTCATGTCCTTTAAGTCCAAACAAGACTTCAAAAGCAGAAGTGCCCATATCAAAAATGCTGACTTCATCAGTATTTACAACAGTTTTACTGAGTTCTTCAATCACATAAATACCGATGGCATCATCACTTCTTACCGGGTTTCCAAAGCCCATAATGGCTGTTTTCATAGCTTTCAGTTAAAATCGGTTTTTGAAAAGTGAGACCTGTTGGAGCGAATTAGCCCAACAGGTCTCAAAATATTCTTGTTTTGTTTAATCTTTAAATTCCTATAGCTTGAATTTTGAAAGTTCAACACCACTTTTTTCATCATGGGCATGTACAGTACACACCAAACATGAATCAAACGAGCGGGCAACAATTCCTACTTCTACAGGATCCAGAGGATCTTCAATAGTTGTGCCCATCAAGGCACTTTCTATGGGCCCAGGATTGTCATTCCCATCCTGTGGGCCAACATTCCATGTGGTTGGAGCCATAACTTGATAGTTTTTAATAACTCCGTTTTCAATTTCAATCCAATGCGCCAAAGCTCCTCTTGCAGCTTCAGTTGCTCCAAAGCCTTTCCCATCCTTTTCTTCTGGTTTGATGTAAAACTCCCCATCCAAATCAATCTCTGAAAGCCACTGCTCGATGAACTTATAAATACGAGGTGCTTCATGAACCCTTGCCAAAACCCGGGTAAACACACTTGGTCCCATTTTCTTTATTATATCCCCAAATAAAGGATCTCGAATTTGGTGTTCTTTGTTGTTTGGATTGGCATTCATCACACAACGTGCCAATGGTCCCGTTTCACAAGCGTGTCCATCATATCTTGGAGATTTAGCCCAACTATACTTTCCACTAAAATCCGTATGCTCCAACGGACTGGACTCGACAGGGGTAGGGATAGGCTCATCCCATGGGTGCAATCCATCTTCCTGATCGCCAAACCAGGAATGCTTAACATGCTCACTTACTTTTAGGTGGTCAAATTCATGCCAATTTTCTCCATCAAAGAAACCACTTGAAGAAATTAATGCATGGTTCCTACCTTCAATGGTCGGATTGTTATATAGGTCTTTATGCAAATAAGTCCCTGTTGCTAAAAACTTACCTACACCTTGTCCAAATTTGTCTAATCCAAATTCCAACCCTGCTCTAATCAACAAACCTAAATCACTATTTTTTTGTGACTCGTTTTCTTCAACCCAAGCCAGCATATCGTCCCATGACTTTATTTCCATATAACGTTCAATGGAACAACCTAACCAAACAGGTTCCAACCAGTCATTTTTAAATTGCTTTAATATAGCATGTGCTCTGGTAATGTCCTTCAGGGTTGGTGCACACATGACCCCGCCAGGGACCATATAACTTGAATGCGGCCACTGCCCTCCGAACAATGCATAGATTTGAACCGGAAGCGAGCTCGCCGTAAGACCAATTTGGAAGGTTTCGCCCACGTAGGCGGACCAGCGTTTTACCACTTCCTTATATAAAGGCTTATTGGCAAATTTTTTGTTTGCCAAATCCGTAGCAAAAATAGCATAGTACCATCTTGGAATACTTTGTAATGTTTCTGAAGCCTGACCTATAGCTCTTAAAAGCAGAGCATTGGGAGAGAGCTTTGTCCCCCAAGCAGTATCTAGGGCTGAGGAAGCACAATAGAGGTGCGAACCGCCACAAATACCACAAATCCTTGGGGTTACAATTAATCCCGATTGAGGATCTTTCCCTGCCATTATTTTTTCAAAACCCCGGAACATCGCAGCTTGCGTGTGGGCCTTGGTCACCTTACCTTCATCGATGTAAACTTTTACATCCAAATCTCCCTCGACACGACCAACGGGAGAAATATTCAATTCTTTAACTGCCATTTTATTTTTCTAGTTAATTGTGAATTATTTGGAAGCCTCCATTATGCGGCTGTTCTTCGGCATTACTTTTTGGAATCCTGCTTCCATGTAATAGGCCAATTTTGTTCTTCCCGTAGGCACTTCTTTCGGTAAAAAGCCTAAATATTTCATGGTTTTGAAGACACTTCCCTTTTGAAGATCATTATGTGGAAATCCAGGTTCAGTGCAACCCAAACAAGGATGATTGGTGCGTGTTTTACTGGATTGTCTGTTCCACAATATATTATTACAGCTTGCTCTAGTCATTGGGCCTCTACAACCTACCTCATAGAAGAGACATCCACCACGTCTACCAAATCCACCATCAACCTTTTGAGCAAAGTTGGTCACGTTGGTACAACCATCCTGAACGAAGTTGGTGAAGAAGGTTTTTGGACGGTGATATTCATCAATGAGAACATCCCCAATTCTTCCCACAGCTATAGCCACTAGAATTTGTGTAATCCAATCTGGGTGTGCAGGGCATCCGGGAATATTGATTACAGGTAGTCCACCTTTGGAAACATAATCCGCTCCCAAGAAACCGCCCTTAGCTTTTTTATGGAATTGCAATCCTGTAGATTCACTTGGATTGGGTGGAACAGCCGGGATTCCTCCCCATGTAGCACAATCACCAATTGCGACTACGTAGCCGGCCACTTCGGAAAGTTCTTTAATCCAATCCATCATGGGTCGGTCTGCAAAATAGTTCATAGTTCCCGTACCATTAGGTCCTTGAATCAAAGAGCCTTCGTACACCAGAATATCCATTTGGACTTTCCCATCTAGAATATCCTTTAATAAGTCTTGCACTTGATCTCCAATTTGAAGACCTGTCGTAGGATGCCAAAGAATATTCAGTCCAAAATCGGTAATTAATTCCACTACCGTTGGTTCCTCGGCATTAAGAAAAGACATAGTGTTGCCGCTACATGCTCCTCCTTGTAACCATAAAACGTTTGCCATAATTTATTAGTTAATATGTTTGGCGACCTTCAGGAATCCTTAAACAAAATTGAAGTTTGTTTAATATTTTTTGAATTTCCGTTACACAGAATGCCAAAAATTGTTAATTTATTAGTAATATGGCAAAAATTGATAATAAATCAAAGTGTATTGATTTATTTAGAATTAATCCATTTTGGAGGATTTTGATAGTCCAGTAACTGAGCTTCGAAGCCTAAAGTTTGGACAGAACTAACCTTACTGGAGAAGTATTTACATAAAAAAAAGCCTTCCAATTTCTTGAAAGGCTTTAACGTTGTTGCTCCCCCTCTTGGGCTTCCTTCGACTTCGCTCAGGATAAACTTCTCGCAACAAAAGGACAAAAACAAAAAGAACCACACTTTCGCGCAGTTCTTTTCTTTTTTGCTCCCCCTCTTGGGCTCGAACCAAGGACCCTCTGATTAACAGTCAGATGCTCTAACCAACTGAGCTAAGGAGGAATAATTTTCATTAAGCGGGTGCAAATATAGCAGTTTCTTTAAAAGACTACAAGCAAAAATCTTGCTAAATAAATCTTTTGATGATATTCCAGATATCATTCCCAAAAATGACGGCCATTAGACCCATCAAGACCACAAAACCAACAATTTGTCCCCGTTCCAAGACTTTTTGACTTGGGGGCCGTCCACTAATCATTTCGTATAGTAGGAACATAACATGACCTCCATCCAAAGCGGGAATGGGTAATAGGTTCACGAAAGCCAACCAAACCGAAAACATAGCCAAGAAACCCCAAAAGAAGCCCCAGTTCCAAGTGGTGGGCATCAGTTCTACAATGCCAATAGGTCCTTTGACTTGTTTATATCCTTGAATTATGGGATTAAAAATCAATTTGAACTGCTTTACCTGTCGTACCAAAATGTCAATGGTCTCTACAAACCCACGCGGAATAGCAGATAAAAAGCTGTATTCTTTCGTAATTACCAGTTCTTGTTCTGCCAGAGGGCGATCGGGAATAATTCCTACAGGTAGGCTGTCTGGAAGGGGAACAGATACATTTAACTGCATAGCTCTCCCATCCCTTTCAATGTCCATTAATAAGGTTTTACCCCTATTGTTGGATATATGTGTTGTGACCTCATCCCAAAACTCCAGTTTTTCCTCATTAATTTTAATCAAGCGATCCCCCACTTCAATGCCTGAAGCTTGTGCGTTGGAGCTATCAGCTACATAGCCAATCACTAAGGAGGTATATCTTGGACGAATAAACTGTCTGCCTCTGCTCTCTAAGGCTGCCTTCTTTCCTTCATCACTTAGGGCTATCAATTTTTCCTCGCCATTTCTTAAAACCTTGATTTCATCACCCAACAAAATGTCTGTCGAAAGATATCTATCCAACTTCTCTACTGGTTTTCCATCAACCTCCAAAATCCTGTCTCCTGTGCGCAATCCAATTTTTTCACTAACAGGGTCGACATGCAAGCCATGCTCAATTTTGTTTACCGGAATATACGTTTCCCCATCATTGAAGAACATAAACGTATAAATCACCCACGCCAAAAGGAAGTTGACGGTTACCCCGCCCAACATAATAATGAGTCTTTGCCAAGCTGGTTTGCTTCGGAATTCCCAAGGCTTAGGTTCTTCCTTCATCTGCTCGGTATCCATGCTCTCATCAATCATACCGGCAATCTTCACATACCCTCCTAGAGGAAGCCACCCGATTCCATATACCGTCTCGCCTATTTTCTTTTTGAAAAGCGAAAACTTGACATCAAAAAACAGGTAGAACTTTTCAACCTTTGTCTTGAAATATTTTGCGGGCAGAAAATGCCCAAGCTCGTGCAAAATCACCAAAATGGAGATGATTACAACGAACATCACTATCTGTATAAAGAGACCCATTAAATCCTAATTCTATCAATCAGCCCACAAAAGTACACTTTTAACACTTTTCTAAAAAAGATCATTAAAGTCAAGGATTGTATTTAAGAAAGTTTTAGCACCAAAACCATGCGATTGTTTTGAGGAATTCCTAAGTCGAACGTAATTTTGCAGCCGTGGGTGCTTTTTTTGCTAAATATAAGTTCTTCGGAATAGTACTTTTAGGACTATCTGCTGTAATCGTTTATTTATTCTACGATGCACTTCAACCCGCAAAAAAACTTCCGGTCTATCAACCCTCAATGGTAAGCCAAGAATTGGTAGATAGCACCCTGCATTACAAAAAAAAGTATCACACCATTGCCGATTTTGAGTTAACCAACCAAAATGGGACATCCATTACCCAAGAGGACTACGCGGATAAAATCTATGTGGCCGATTTTTTCTTTACTACCTGCCCCACGATTTGCCCTATAATGACCAAAAACATGGCCCAAATCCAGGGTTCCATTCTTGATGATTCAGATGTCATGTTACTCTCGCATTCCGTTACCCCAGACATAGACTCTGTAGCCCAGCTCAAAAAATACGCTTTGGAAAAGGGAGTTGTGGACAGTAAATGGAATCTGGTTACTGGTGACAAAAAACAGATTTATGAGCTTGCCAGAAAATCATATTTGGCGGTAAAAACAGATGGGGATGGAGGGCCTTACGATATGATACACACGGAAAATTTCATATTGGTTGACAAAGAGCGCAGAATTCGGGGGTTTTATGATGGAACCAATCCTGAAGAAATCCAAAAGCTTTTGGATGACTTGGAAATTTTAAAGGCCAGCTACACCGATTGATTGAACCATTAGGGTTTTCTATTATTTTTAACCACCCCTTCTTTCCTTTTTCTTTACTTTTGCCTAACTTAAAATGAATCTAAATAAGCTTAGTGGTTACTGTTGCTGATTTACTACCCGGACAAATTGGTGTCATCACTGATTTCGATGACGCATTACTTCCTATCAAACTATTGGAATTGGGCTGCCTTCCTGGAAATGCAGTTGAATTGGTCCAAGTTGCACCACTAAAGGATCCTGTCTACATCAATTTAAGCGGAACCCATATCGCCATTAGGCGCGTTTTGGCCAATCAAATCCCGGTGGAAATTGTAGATAACAACTCTTCCCTATGAGCAAAAACATCAATGTTGCCTTAATTGGTAATCCCAATACAGGTAAGACCTCCATTTTCAATCAGCTCACTGGTCTTAAACAGAAAGTAGGGAACTATCCAGGTATCACCGTTGAAAAGAAACAAGGGGTTTGTAAGTTGCCCAGAGGAGTCAAAGCGCACATTTTAGACCTACCGGGAACCTATAGTCTAAATACCACCTCATTGGATGAGAGTGTTGTGGTTGAGGTTCTTCTTAACAAAAATGACAAAGATTATCCAGATGTAGCTGTCGTTATCACCGATGTGGAAAATCTGAAACGGAACCTCCTGTTATTTACCCAAATAAAAGATCTTCGAATCCCCACCATTTTGGTAATCAACATGGCCGACCGCATGTCCAGGAAAGGAATTTCTCTGGATATCGAAGCCATGGAACAAAAACTGGATACCAAAATTGCATTGGTTAGTACAAGAAAGGGAAGTGGTATAGACTACATCAAAGAGTTAATCGCCAACTACAAAAGCTTGTCTTCCAAACCCAGCGTAGACACTTCAAGAATATCCCCAAAATATTTTGAAAGGTTGAAGCAAGCATTTCCCAATGAGGACGTATATAAACTTTGGTTGGTTATCACCCAAGATGTGAATTTCATGGCCATAGAAAAGAAGCGCATACAAGACGCCACTTCATTTTCTACCAAATCCAAAGCTGAGTTAAAGAAACTCCAACATCGGGAAACGGTTCTTCGCTACCAGTTTATCAACTCCATCTTAAAAGATACCTATAAGGTAGATTTACAGGCAGCTACTGGTTTTAGGGCCAATTTGGATAAAATATTAACCCATAAGATTTTTGGCTATGTCATCTTTTTCCTCATTTTACTCCTGATTTTCCAGGCTATTTTTGAATGGAGCACATACCCCAGTGATTTTATCGACGAACAATTTGCCGCAGTAAGCGATTGGATAAAAAGCACACTCCCTTCTGGTATTTTGACCAATCTCTTGGCAGAAGGGGTCATTGCAGGTATTGGAGGTATTGCCGTTTTTATTCCCCAAATTGCTTTTTTGTTCTTGTTTATCTCGCTTTTAGAAGAAAGTGGCTATATGAGCCGCGTAGTGTTCTTGATGGACAGATTAATGCGCCCATTTGGATTGAGTGGGAAAAGTGTGGTTCCTTTAATTTCCGGAACTGCTTGTGCCATTCCGGCTGTAATGGCCACACGAACCATTGAAAGTTGGAAAGAACGGCTTATTACTATATTGGTCACGCCCTTTACCACCTGTTCTGCCAGACTACCGGTCTACCTTATCCTAATTGCCTTGGTAATTCCGGAAGGCAGTTTATTGGGATTAAGCTACCAAGCGCTGACTTTAATGCTCCTATATCTTTTGGGCTTTGGGATGGCTATATTTTCGGCCATGGTACTCAACAAGATTCTTAAAATAAAAAGCCGTACCCTCTTTATTGCCGAAATGCCAACCTATCGTTTACCGCTATTGAAAAACGTAGGATACACCGTATTGGAAAAAACCAAAAGTTTTGTGGTAGGTGCTGGTAAAATCATTTTGGCCATCGCAATCGTTCTTTGGTTTTTAGGTTCTAACGGTTTTTCCGATGATTTTAAGAATGCGGAGACCATCGTTTCTGAGCGAATCGAGACACAAGGACTTTCTCCCTACAGTAAAAACTATATCAAAAACAATATAGATTTTTACCTAAAGAGCACTCCCATCAGTATAACGGGAGGCCAAAATGCAGTAAGTATGCGAGCCATTCAGGATTCTGTACAGGTAATGACCCGTATTCTTACTCAAAGTGCAATGCAACAGGAGGTAGCTAGTTATCGTCTTGAACATTCCTATATTGGCTATGCTGGAAAGGCTATTGAACCTTTGGTAAAACCTTTGGGGTATGATTGGAAAATTGGAATTGCCGTTTTGACTTCGTTTGCGGCTCGCGAGGTATTTGTGGGCACATTGGCAACCATTTATAGTGTGGGTAGTGATCAAGAGGATACCATTAAAAATAGAATGGCAGCGGAATTGGATGAATCTGGGAAAAAACCATTGTTTAATCTAGCATCTGGTATCTCGCTCATGCTTTTTTATGCTTTTGCCATGCAATGTATGAGTACCCTTGCCGTGGTTAAAAAAGAGACCAACTCTTGGAAGTGGCCCCTACTTCAACTCTTGTTTATGAGCACTTTTGCGTACCTTGTAGCTTTAACGGCTTTCCAACTATTAAAATAATATGGAGTTGCTTCAAAACATATTGGCCTATTTGATTCTTGCCCTAGCTGTGGGGTATTTGGTTTGGAAGTTTATACTGCCCAAATCGTTGGTGCGTTCAAAAAACGTCGCCTCAAAATCCTGTGGACAGGATGACTGTGGGTGTCATTAGCACTCTTTCTTTCTCGATTTTAGAAATTTTTTCTACTTTTTTAGTTCCTCCTGTAACCTTTTCTTTTTTTCTGACTATACAGAATAGAAGACTAACAAAAACCAACTTTTGGAAACCTTGACAGACGAAATTATAATGCAAAAAGTAGCCCAGGGAAATCTGGATTTATTAAAACTACTTTTTGATAGACATCACAAACACGTCTATAATTTTTTGTACAAAATGTCTGGCGACCGAATGTTGAGTGAAGATCTTACACAGGATGTTTTTTATAAAGTGATAAAGTATCGTGGCACCTACAAAAACGGTTCATTTGTTTCCTGGTTATTCACCATAGCCAGAAACAGCCTTAAAACACACTTCACCCGAAATCAGCACAATCATGATGATATCGAAGTATTGGAGTATAGGTCTGTGGAGTCCGAAAATATCACTACTGAAGAAGATTATTCGCATTTACAAAATGTGTTGAACCAATTGGACCCTTTGGATAGGGAGTTGATAATCCTGAACCGATTCAGGGAAATCAAATATGAGGAGCTCGCAGAAATTGTGGGAAGTACCCCAGGGGCGGTTAAGACCCGAGTCTGCAGAGTTTTGAAAAAAGTAAAACAAATGTATTTGGAAACCATATAGTCATGAAGAAAGACCGTATCGATGAGTTGTTGCCCGAGTATCTGGACAACACCATCTCCGAAAAAGATAGAAAAGAATTGGAAGCCTATTTGGCCCAATCCGAAGACGCAAGAAAAGAGTTGGAAGAAATGAAAGCCCTTTTTGATGCCTTCGAGCAGGAGGAAGTATCCGTCCCTTCAAACAGCCTTCGAATGCACTTTGAAGAAGCTTTGCAAGCTGAGAAAAGTAAGCATCATAAGGTGATTGCTTTGGACACCAAACACAAAAAATCGTCTTGGGCATCCAATGTGCTGAAGATTGCAGCCAGTGTTGCCCTGCTAGTGACCTCATTCCAAATTGGAAGTGTTTTTCAGCAAAATAAAGTGGACAATAGTATCGCTTCATTGGAAGATGAAAGACTACAAATGAAGCAAACGGTAATGCTTTCCTTAATGGAAAACCAATCCGCTAGCAAGCGCATTCAAGGCGTAAATTATATTGAAGAAATTCCCAATCCCGATGATGCAGTGGTGGATGCCTTGGCCAAACGCATGTTGAACGATGAAAATGACAATGTAAGATTAACTGCGTTTGAAGCACTTTCACGATTCTCTTCCTCTGAAAAAGTAAAAGAAGTATTTATTGAGGCCTTGGGAAAAGAAAAGAATCCGAGTATACAAATAGTGATTATTCAGGTGTTGGTTCAAATGCAGGAGAAAAAAGCCATTGGACCGATGCAGCGCCTGCTGGAGCAGGAAGACACCCAGCCTTTTATCAAAGAACAGATTAAAACAGGTTTACCAAAAATTATATAAATATCAAAAAACGAAAATCATGAAAAATTCTATTATTCTTTTAGCAGCATGCTTAATGGTCAGTTTGGGCCAAGCACAAGACGGTTACACGAAGTCCCTTAGCGGAGTGGAGTGGGTAAAAATCGAATCCAAAGCGGACATCATTGTTAGGACCCATTCAAAAAACGAGCTTTTAATAAAAGCCAATCGCAATTCAGAAGTTTCTGAAAGAGCCAAAGGACTACGACTAGTGGGTGAAGGTGGTGAAGACAACACAGATATTGGTTTTTACGTAGTACAGGACGGTAATACCCTATTGGTAAAAAACCTCAGAAAAAATGAAAGTGCGCGAATCTTTTTGCCAAAAGACCAAAATGTTTCCGTAAAAAGCACCTGGAATGGTGACATTGATGTGGACGGTTTTTCCGGGGAAGTGGAAGCCAACGCCCGCTTGAATGGTAGTGTGGACATCCGAAATGTAAATGGTCCGGTAACTGCAAATGCGCTGAACGGAGATATTGATGTTTTCTTTAACACCATTAAACAGGATTCTCCTATTTCCATCTATACCACAAACGGAGCTGTGGATGTTTCCATGCCATCCAACACTCCGGCACAAGTTTCCTTGAGTTCCACCAACGGTGAAATCTATAGCAACTTCGATTTGAAACGTGAGGAAAAGGAAGGGTTGAAATCGTATTCTAGGAGAAGTGTAAAAGCTTCCATAAACAATGGAGGGGTTAGCATTTCGCTGAAGTCAACCAATGGAAATATCTACTTGAGAAAAAAATAACAATCAAAAAACGAACAGTCATGAAATCAAAAATCCTCTTTTTCGCTTTGTGCCTAATCGCCTTGACGGCTAAGGGACAGAAAATCATTGAAAAGAACATCAACTATTCTGGACAAACTATTAGCCTGGAAGTAAAGTTTGCTTCGCAAATAGAAGTTAAAACTTGGGATAAATCAACCATTTATTTCAAGGCTGATATTCAAACTGATGAAGGCAAATATCTCGATTTGTATTCCTTGGACGTGAACGAAAGCAACAGCTATATAGCCATTACTTCTGAAGCTAAACCTGTTTTTAAGGCCTTCCATAAGGAAAGGGAAAAGAGTGGCAGAAAGCACTATTACTATACGGATGATATGTATGAGTTCAATTACGTGCTCTACGTTCCCAAAAATGCCACCTTTATGGTGAATAGTATAAACGGAAGTTTAAAAGCAGAAGTCATAGAGGGGGATTTCACTGCCGATTTAATCAATGGCGATATTGATATCAAAAAATACCAGGGAGACCTGGATTTAAAAACCATCAATGGAGAAATTGATTTATCGGTGGGCAAATCGAATTTATTGGCAGAAACCATTCATGGACAGATTTATGCCGATGAAAAAATGGATTTGCAAGTCACTGACCGACATGTAGGGCAAAAAGTAATGGCTAACACCGCGAATGCCACCAATACCCTTCGGCTCAATACCATTAATGGTAATATGTATTTAAGGTTATAATACTTGAAGTAGAAGCAGCACCCAGCCCATAACCAACAAAAGTCCTCCAAGTGGAGTTATTGGGCCCAATATTTTTAGTTTTCTTCCAGCAGATGCACTGATAACCAATCCATAAATGCTGAATGAAAACAGGAAAGTGCCCAAAATAAAGCAAAGTGCCATATAGTTTTGTAGCGTCCCCGAAAAGTCCAGAAAAAAACCAAGAGACACTAAAAGAATAGCATGGTACATCTGATATTTGACCCCAGTTTCAAAACTTTGTAGCTGTTCTGGGGTCAATTTCTTTTTTAGCGCATGTGCACCAAAAGCTCCAAAGACAACTGCCAATAATCCATAAAGCGCTCCAAAAAGTTGAACCAATTCACTGGAACCCATACTTAAAAATAGATGCTGATTTTTTCATCTGACTTAACTGTAAAGGCACAATCTTCGTACTTGGGTGGACCAAAAGTTCGCATTTTTGCTTTTGAAAAGGCCACTTTTTCCTTTGGAATTCCTAACCAATTCGTGTCCAAAGCATCATTCCCATTTTTATCATGGAAAAGGGCAATGGCGTACTCTCCTTCGGGTACATCTTCAATTATCAGGGTAGTCATCCCTTCTTGAGCTGAGGTACTCCCACTTTTGACCACCTTTTCAAACTTTAAAAAAGAGGCAGCGGAATCGTAAATAGCCAAACTTACTTTTCCCTCAGAAGAAGGAACATTGTAAACTGTGACCGAAAGTGTGTGTTGGGAAAAAACGAAAACAGGAAGCAACAGAACAAAGAAAAAAAGGGTTCTCATAAATGGTTTTGAATTACATGTAAGATAGGAAACACATACGATGCCAAAGTTACTTCTGGGCTTCAAATTTAAGCACAAGTTTTTCATTTAAATTTTCATACACTTTTTGGGTAAGCAAACTATCGCTAAAGTTTAGAAATATTTTGAGCGAGTCATGATGCACCAAGCGTATCTTATGCTGCCTTAAATCATCCACAAAAACATATACCTTGGATTGGGTAAGGGAGTCTTGAAAAACTCCTTTTTCCCTTGCCCTCCAAGAAAACCCATGTGACCGCTCCATTTCTGGAATTCGTTCCACCATGGATATACTATCAATTTCAGAAATAGCAACTTTTTGACGATAAATTCCGGAGGTGATACTCAACTCACCGGATTCAATGGAGTGCCAATTTTTATAGTGCAACACAAAAGCGAAGGCGCAAAAAACAAGGGTAAGAACAATCAACAAGTTCCATAACCAATGTCTTTTCTTTTTACTCATTTTCCTTATCGGTTCTATATTTATCAAACCAAGCCACAGTATTTGCAATCTTGGTAATCAAATTACTGGGCCTGCTCGCTATCCCATGGCTTGCTCCAGGAATTTCCACCAAAACGGTTTCAATTTTTCGAAGTTTTAGGGCATGGTACAATTGTTTGGCCTCACTGGGAGGGGTTCGCAAATCATTCATACCCACCATCACCATGGTCGGTGTCTCTATATTACCAACGAGGGATATGGGCGAAAATTTCCAATACCCTTCAAAATTTTCCCAAGGCTGACCTGGATATCTGGTATTCGCATATCCGAAGTAATTATCCGCAACCAAGGTTTTACTAATCCAATTCATCACGGGTTTGGCTACAACAGCTGCTTCAAAGCGATTGTTTTTTCCTATCATCCAAGCACTCATGATTCCACCTGCACTTCCGCCGGTCACAAACAATTGGTCCTCATGTGCAATGCCCATTTTTATGCAATGGTCCACTCCATCCATTACATCATCGTAATCCTGGCCAGGATAGTTGTTCAGCAATAAGTTTCCAAACTCCTCACCATAACTAGTACTTCCTCTAGGGTTTGGATAAAAAACCACATAGCCAGCAGAAGCATACAATTGCATCTCAGCGGAAAACCTATCGCCGTAGTTCAAAATGGGACCTCCATGGTTTTCCACCATAAAAGGATATTTTTTGTTTTTATCGTAATTCGGAGGATACACTACCCAACCTTGAATATCACGCCCATCAAAGGATGATTTGTACCACACTTCTTCCACTTTGCCCAGATTCCTATAACCAAGCAGAGGTTGATTCAAAGCGGTGATTTTTCTAGCAGTTTTATTCTTGGCGGTTACAATTCCCAACTCTGCAGGATAGTTAGGCCTGGATTGGGTAAAGGCAATCGTTCCATTTTTTGAAACTGTAAAGGACCCTCCACCATAGGGTCTGCCCAAAGAAGTTCCTCCCACATTGTCCGCCAATTTGGACACTTTTCCGTCCAAGGAAATATATCCTACTTTACCATTGCCTTTATCATCATAGGAAACATAAAGTCCCCCACTTTTGGAATCCCATTGCATATTTGAAATGGTTCGGTCCAAGTTTCCGGAAATCATCCGTTTTCCAGAACCATCTACATTCATAATGTGCAACTTTCGTGTTTGAAACGCTTCAAACTTGTCTCCATATCCAAGATAAGCGATGTACTTTCCATTGGGAGATACTTTCGGATTATAGTCCGGACCATCTCTTTCAGTCAATGCCGCAATTTCCCCATTTTCTACAGTAACCGCATAAATCTCGCTATTGCGAAAGCGATATTCCCAATCTGGAACTCGATTGGCTGAAAAGTAAATTTTAGCGCCATCATTACTCCAAGAAAGTGCTCCCCTATGATGGTAATCCCCAGAAGTCAACTGTCTTGCCGCTCCCCCTTCGGCAGAGATTACAAAAATGTGGTTGAATCCTGGTTTGATATATCCTCTGCCATCAGCTTCATGGTACACCCTATCCGTAATTCTAGGCGCATCGGCCCATTTAGCTCCTTTTGGTTTTTTCGGAATCTTTGCACTTATCGGAGATGCTTTTGGTACATTCATGGAAAAAGCCAAGGATTTTCCATCTGATGACCAGGTCAACGAACTTGGACTAAAAGGAAGTTGGGTCAGTTTGGCTACTTTACCGCTGCCTACCCAATACATATAAATTTCTGAACCATTATCCGTACTGCTGGAAAAAGCGATTCTATCCCCGTTTGGCGACCATCTGGCACTGCTTTCATTCACTTCTCGAGCGGTTACTTTTTGATGCTGACTGCCATCGGATTTAATCATCCAAAGATTTCCGACAGAACGATCCTTCATGATATCAAATCCCATTCGTCGGTAGACCACCCACTGACCATCAGGAGAAATCTGTGGGTCGGATACATATTGGAGATCAAAGACATCCATATATGAAAAATTGGGTTTTTGCGCCTTAGCCGTTTGAATGGAAATTGCCAATAAAAAACAAATGAGAATACACCGTATCATACATACAAATTTGATTCCTAAAGGTAGAGCTTCGGGGTCATTTCACAAAACAAGTTTATCTCCACATTATCCGTTATATTTAAGATTCAAAACCAAACTTTTTTATGGGATTCAAGAAAATCAGTACGGACAGGTTATTGGGTATTTCGGCCATGGTGATTAGTATCCTTACCCTAATCATTTTCATTTACCAAACAGATATTATGCGGGTCCAAAGCAAGCTTTCTGTAAAGCCCAGATTGGACTTCACCACAAATCAAGGTGGGAATGATTCTTTGGTAGTTTTTCAGGAAGTTTTGGAAAACAAAGGTTTGGGGCCAGCAATAATAGATTCCATTTATTATGTCTACAAGGGTAAACATTTTACTATCGATACGGAAATCTTCTTTCAAAAAGAGTTACCGAAATTATTGGAATATGGGTACTTGTCACAGCACTCATCACTGGGAAAAGGAACAGCCCTTAGCCCGAACGAAGAACGTTCACTTTTTACTTACAAGTTACCTTTTTCCAAAGTGGAAAGTGCATATAAATACTTAGGCATTGAGTCCATAGATGATGTCCCTTTCTTTATTGAGGTGAAGTACACCTCCATTTATGAAGAAGAGCAATGGCAGGTTAATAGCAATGAGAGTGTCCCTAAAAAGTTGGAATGATGATTCAGTTTTCAAGGGATATTAGATCTATTTTGCCTTGGATTAAAATCAAATGAAAACCTAAACCCTAAAACAATAAGGTTTTAACCGTTACAAAAACGGTCCTATTGCGTCCTATTCAATGTGAACATTAAAAAGACTCTTCGCCATACACTTCTCCTATACCTGAGTTCATGGATATTGGCTTATGGTATTCTTTTGCTTAGAATATATGACAATGACCGAAGCTTTAGCGAATCAAATGAGCTTATTCTTACCCAAGTTTTTCCCAATGGAACCTATTTAACCATTCATCATACGTTCTTCCTGTTTCTATTTCTCTTCTTCATTTGTATCCGATATTTTGTTAGAGTCTACAAAAAGAAGGGCTCTATGGTTTTTTACAAGCGTTTTGGCCTTCGTTTTCTGCTTCCCATCTGTTTGATTTTCTTCAGTTTTAAGGCGCTAGTCTATATCAATTCCCATGAAGAGGTCAATTATAGTTGGGATTCCAATGCCATGAACAATACTGGAAAAGTAAATCGATTCTTTGAAATTGACGGGAAACAGCGCGGCATGAGCGTTTTTGGATGGCGTGGGGATAAAAGTGAGGCCATTAATGATTTAATTAAGGCCAACGTGGAATGGGTTGCAGTCATTCCTTTTTTGTATCAGGAAAATGAACGCACCAAAGTCATGGAAGTCCCGGATAAGGACGATGGATATGGTCAACGCGATTCCGTGTTCATTGCCAACATCCGAAAAATGCGAAAAAAAGGACTATACATTCACCTAAAACCCCATCTTTGGATGAGTGATGGATGGCGTTCCAACGTAAGCTTCGAATCCGATAAGGAATGGGAAGCATGGTTTCAGTCGTACCGAATCAACATGCTACATTATGCGCGAATGGCAGAGCAAACTGGAGCTGAACTTTTTTGCGTAGGTACCGAATTGCGTACTTCCATTAAAAGGCAACCCGACGCCTGGTGTAAACTCATTTCAGAAATTAAGGAAATCTATTCCGGTAAATTAACTTATGCGGCCAATTGGTACGACGAGTATGAACATATTACTTTTTGGGACGAATTGGATTTTATCGGCATTCAAGCCTACTTTCCATTAACCCAGACCAAAAATCCAAGTTTGGAGACCATCAAAAAAGGTTGGCAACCTCATATCCAATCTTTGGAATCCTTCTTTCAACGGTATAAAAAACCCATTTTGTTTACTGAAGTCGGGTATAAAAGTGAAGCTTCGGCCACGGTAAAACCTTGGGAATGGGGTAATGCTTTAAGCATACTGCATCGAAAAAAATCAGACCAAACCCAATTCTTGGCCTATGAGGCCATGTTTCAAGAAATATGGCATAAAGAATGGTTTGCTGGCACCCATGTTTGGGAATGGGATACAAGAAGTACCCAAGAGGGAGCAAAAACCAATTTAAATTTCTCGCCTCGTTACAAACCCGCCGAAAATGTCATTGCCAAATGGTATGGTCAAGAAGTGAATTTTGATGAAACCCAAGATTGAAGTTTGCCTTAACATATTGGATGCAACTTATTTTGAATCTTTTATCATTCATTGTCATATCTTTAAAACATAGATAACCATCCGCTAAACCCATGCTGACTTTTTTCCGCCGTATCCGCGAAAAACTACTTTCCGAGAATAACTTTTCCAAATATCTCGTATATGCTGTTGGCGAAATTGTTTTAGTGGTAATTGGTATTTTGATAGCTCTTCAAATCAATAACTGGAACAACGAAAGTAACGAACGCAAAAAAGAAGCGATTATTCTGAAACAAATTCATAGGGATTTTAAAAGCAATAAAAAACAACTGGATAGCATTGTTATTATCAACCAAAAAAAACGAAATGCCCTTACTGTGTTTGTTAATGAGCTAATAGAAAATCCGGATTCCAGTGCCATCGACACACTTCTCAAATATGCAAATGAGATCTATACAATAAAGACCTTTAATCCTTCAAATGGAGCTGTCGAAGCCCTAATCAGTTCATCCTCTTTTGAATTAATTCAAAATGATTCTTTACGTAATTTATTGGTTTCTTGGCAGGATGTTTACAAGGATTATGCTGAGGAGGAACAGCTCGAACGTAATTACCAAATTCATTATTTCACTCCCTACCTAAGAAAGAATCTAAACTTTCTCAAACCCTATTCCAAACAGAATTTAGAGGCAATCAAAACGGTAGAATTTCAAAATACATTTATCGACAAACGCCTGTTATCAGGATTTGTGATAGATGCCATTGAAGAAGAAAGAATCAACTATTACATAAAAGAAATAATAAGGCTATCCGGCACAAATGATTAAGTTCTTTCGAAAAATCCGTCAAAAACTACTCTCTGAGAACAAGTTCTCTCAATACCTTGTTTATGCTGTTGGTGAAATAATTCTTGTGGTCATTGGTATTCTGATAGCAATTAAAATTAATGCTTACAATACCCAGCAAGATGATATAGCTACCATCAAAAGTCAACTTGAAAACGTGGCCCTTGAACTTGAAAGCAACATTGCATTGCTTGAGGAGACTATAAAAAAAAGCGAAGGAATTATTAATTCAAGCAAGGCACTGGCCACAATCATTTCGTTACAAGAAGAAGTATCTTCTCAGCGGCTATCAGAAATTATAGGTGAATCATTTGCCCCTGTACTCAACTATCAACCCAGCACTGTCCTACTAAATGAAATGATCTTGTCTGGCTCGCTAGTGAATCTAAAAAACAAACCGCTCAAAGCGATGCTACTGGAGTTTCAGTCCAAGCAAGCGAGTTTAAAAAACCAAGAATTACTCCATGCTGAAGATCAACAAGCATGTACTGAAGAGTTTCTTGAACATGGTGATTTCAAAGCCGTAATAGATGATGTAGAGGAATCAAAAATTTACTACGGTTTACCTGACTCAGTAAACAGAGTAGGCAATCAAGCACTTCTAACTTCTAAAGTATATGAGAATAAAGTACTTCTTTTTTTAGCTTCAGCTATTGGGCTTGAAAACAGTGAGTATGAACCATTCCTAGCATACATGCAAAATATGTTGGATACTATTGAAAATGAATTAAAGACCTATGATTAAATTCTTCAGAAGAATCCGCCAAAAACTAATTACGGAGAAGAAATTCTCGCAATATCTCCTATATGCCATTGGTGAAATTGTCTTGGTGGTAATCGGTATTTTGATAGCTCTTCAAATCAATAATTGGAATGATAACCGAAAAAACCGGTTGAAAATAGGTCAAATTCTAAAAAAAGCTCGGGAAGAATTGGCATTAAACATTGCTAACTCGAATGATGTAACTGTTTTTTATAAAAACAAGGAAAAAAATCTGGGAAGGGTTTTGCGCCAAGAAGTCACTATGGAAGATTACCAAGAACCTGGGTTGGCGTATTTAATTTGGAATAATACTACGGTTGAGCTATCCGATGACTCAGCCAAAGAACTTGACAGTTTTACTGAACTTTTAAGTGAAGAAGAGGATTCCCTTGTTTTACGAATTAATGAACTGTATAAGGAATTCAAACCCACTTTGGATATTATTGATAAAGAGATAGGAGATGCAGTTGTGGATTTTGATTTAAGATTGAAACGAACCACAAATTGGTATTTCCTAAGCAATAATTTCCAAGACTTGCCCGATAAAGCATACGATTACTTTTTGAATGACACCCTTTATCTAAATGATGTGGCATACTATGAATCTATTGGACTAAGAGATCACCTGAGATACAACACAAACTTTAATGGTAGGGCAAAGGATCTCTACAAGGATTTATCAGATTATTTAAAAATGACTGTTGATACCTCGGTTATTAAACCCAGCAAGCGTTTTGAACACTTTCTGGGTACATATGTCCCCGAAAACCAGAAAAAAAAGGATACCATACGAATCGGTAAAGAAGGTAACAAACTGGTTTTTAAGTGGATTAATGAAAACGAAACTATGACCCAATCCCTATATCCAGAAAATAGAGATGAATTTGTAATAAATACTTGGTTTGCGAGATTGGTTCGAAATGAAAATAATAGAATTACTGGCTTTAAATTAACCTCAGGTAGCAGACCAGAAGAAGTCTATAAAAAGATCAAATGATAAAATTCTTCCGAAAAATTCGCCAAAAGCTAATTTCGGAGAAGAAATTCTCCCAATATCTTCTTTATGCCGTCGGAGAAATAATTCTGGTAGTTATTGGTATTTTGATTGCCTTGCAAATCAACGACTACAGTGAACAAAAAAAAGAGCGTAAAAAAGAACAGGTTCTCTTATCCAATCTTTCCAAAGATGTAGCACTGGATATCCAACAAATTGAAAACAATACCATGCTATCCAGGGAACGACTCAAAAGACTGGATAGCCTTATCCAACTACTCAAAAGTCCTGAAAATCTTGATGAGGACCGCTTTGTCAGACAATCGTACGAGTTTGTTTTTGACCAATATTTCAAAAGTAATAGCGGTATTTTCGATGAGGCAGTGTCCTCAGGAAAAATGAGTTTCGTACAAAATGAATCCCTAAGGCAAGATATTTTCAACTATTACCGAAATGCAAAGGAAACCTATACCGATGGCACAACCCGACAAATTACGGATGAATTCATTACCCCCTTGTTGGTAGAGCATGTGTACTTAAACCAGCAGGGTTTGAAAATGCTTGGATTGGATTTGGAAGACACTGCTGGGCTAAAAAATTTAGATGCGAAAGCACTTTCCCAAAATCGGGAGTATTGGAAAATGGTCTTACTCAAATTCGGAGGTAACCAAGAGCAGATTATTCGATGGAGAGCGATAAAGGAAAGGGCGGAAGAGTTGAAGCAGCGATTGGAGGAAGAACTGAAAAAACAAAAATAAGGATGCAGTTTATTGGAAAAAAAGTTTTGATAACCGGAGGATCTAGAGGAATAGGTAAAGCTACTGCCATCGCCTTTGCCGAACGGGGAGCCCAGGTGGGTATTAATTTCAGAAGCAATATGGAAGAGGCTAAAAAAACCCTGGCGGAATTGCCTGGAAAAGGACATAAAACCTTTAAAAAGGATATCTCCCAAAAAGAGAATTGCGAGGGGTTGGTTAAAGACTTTGTCAATGCTTTTGGCCGTATTGATGTGCTAGTCAATAATGCGGGCATCTCAATTTTTCACGAAATTGACTCCGTTGATTTTGACCATTGGACCAACGCTTGGGAAGAGACCTTTAAAACCAATCTTTTTGCTGCGGCCAACATGATTTATTGGGCAGCCCAAGCCATGATGACGTCAGGAGGTGGACGTATTTTGAGTGTATCTTCTCGAGGTTCGTTTCGAGGGGAGCCCACCAAACCAGCGTATGGTGCTAGTAAGGCGGCAATGAATGCGATGACCCAATCGTTGGCCAAAAAGTTAGCTCCAAAAAAAATCTATCTCGGTGTTGTCGCTCCCGGTTTCACTGAAACTGAAATGGCCGCAGTAACCTTGACCCCTGCAGAGCGAGAAAATCTATTGCGAGAATCCCCATTTCAACGGATGGCGCAACCGGAAGAGGTGGCACATGCTGTCTTGTTTTTGGCATCGGAAGGCGCGGAATATACCTCAGGGACGATTATAGACGTGAATGGAGCCAGTTATTTACGAAGCTAAATTTGTACAAAATGATGACACGGGTTGAGTTTGTCAAAATGTGCGGTTTACTTGGTGTATCCCTCCCATTTCAAACGGTTATAAAATCATGCAGTAACAGCTCAGAAGACCCTATTGTAAAAGGAAGTTTTGAGGGTACGGTATTAATTGTTGGAGCAGGTGCCGCTGGAATGGCTGCCGGATATCTTTTGCAGCAACTTGGTATTGACTATCAAATTTTAGAAGCCGATACCTCGTATGGTGGGCGCTTTAGAACCAACAATACCTTTACCGACTTTCCTATTCCCCTAGGAGCTGAATGGTTGCATGTTTCTGAATCCGTATTTTCTGAAATTGTAAATGACAGCTCAGTACAAATTCCCAAAATCACCCAAGGATATCAGGCGACAGATACGTATGGCGTTTTCAGAAATGGCAGGTTGAATGTAGTTGAATTAGGTTCAGACAATAGCTTTATTGACCAAAAATTCATTCGTTCCTCATGGTTTGATTTTTATGACGAATACATCGTACCCAGTATTAGAGACAGAATGCAGTTTAATACCCAAATTACTTCGATCAATTATTCTGGCGATACAGTCGTTGCCTCAGATTTAAATGGAAATGCATATCAAGCTAATAAATTAGCCCTTACTGTTCCTTTGAGGTTGCTCCAGTTAGGTCAAATTGATATAAATCCGCCATTACCCAACAATAAACAAAGGGCTATTACAGATGCCAATATCTGGAGTGGTATTAAGGTCTTTTTGAAGTTTTCCGAAAAGTTCTATCCTACTTTTTTGGAGTTTGAGGACAGTGAGACTAGTGAGGGACAACGCATGTACGATGATGTTGCTTATGCGCAAAATTCGGCAGACCATGTTTTAGGACTTTTTGCTGTAGGGAAACAGGCAGAAGTCTATCAAAGCTTCAATGAAGATGCCTTAAAAACTTATATTTTAAATGAATTGGATGAAATCTTCGATGGTAAGGCTACCGAAAGCTTCCAAGACATATTGGTTCAAAACTGGAATGAGCAGCCCTTTGCCAGAGGCGCTTATTTGACCGACAGAGCGTCGATTTCCATTTCTAGAATTATGTCTGAATCTGTTAATGACAAACTCTATTTTGCTGGCACATCCTATACCCAGGCGAATGATTGGAGTTCAGTACATACCGCGGCACAATCGGCAAGGGATGCCGTTCGAGAGTTGATTCTATAAGCCCATTCCATTATGGCTTTGTATCTTAGAACTCTATGAAAACAGCTACAATCGCCCAACTAAAAAAAGAGCTTCAATTTAGGTCGGAAGACGAACTGCTTCAACTGTGTTTGCGATTGGCTCGTTTTAAAAAAGAGAATAAAGAACTGCTAACCTATTTGCTCTTCGAAGCAGATCATGAGGCAGGATATATTGAATCGGTTAAAGCCGAAGTGGATGAACAGTTTTCCATCATCAATACCAACAGTTATTTCTATATCAAAAAAAGTGTTCGCAAGATTTTGAGAACGCTTAAAAAGTTCATCCGTTATTCAGGGAATAAGGAGACTGAAATAGAATTATTATTGTATTTCTGCCAAAAGCTAAAGGATTTCCAACCTTCCATCCAGCGGAATATTACCTTGATGAACCTTTACGAAAGACAATTGAATTATATCGAAAAGAAAATCAAGGCCCTTCATGAAGACCTGCAATATGATTTTGGCTTGTTACTGGATGAATTAAAAAATTAGAACTTCAGTGGTTCTTTCTTGGCAAAATCCTCGGCACCAATCGTTTTCCCATTAATAGTGGTAGTATCCCAATCCTGCGTAATCTTCCACTCCCCATTCTGTTTTTTGATTACGATATGGAACTGGCCATAGCTGTAATTCGTCTCTCTTGCTTTATTCGTAAAACCAATACGATAAAAGCCCACTTCGTAGGAAGCAGCACCATTGGTATGGCGGCTGTCAAACCAAAAATCCAAAGCAATGGAAATCCCATCCGTTTTGTTTTGTTCAAAACGTTTCAAATTTGCTGCTTTGAAGGAATTTTGGGTATCAATACCTTGGGGAGTTACCCGTAAAACCTCATCAGCGTATGTGGCATTTAAAGCCTCACCATCCAAAGCTTCAAAAGCCTGTTGAAACGGTTTCCAAACGGTTTCATCAATTTCTTTTTGAAAATCAGCTACGGTCTGAGAATGCAGTTGAACTCCCAAAAGTAGAAGCAGAATGTATAGTAATTTCTTCATATCCTAAAGATAGGTATTATCATTATCCCAATCCCACATCCAACATCATCATAATAATAAAACCGCCTATAAACCCAAGAGTGGCAATATCGGTATATTTATCCCTTTGGGTTTCAGGAATAACCTCTTCCACCACTACGAAAATCATGGCTCCCGCTGCAAACGAAAGTGCATACGGCAAAAGTGGTTCAAAAGTAAGTACGGCCCAAGCTCCTATAACCCCTGCAATGGGTTCCACAATAGCAGAGGCTTGACCATAGACCCAACTCTTCCATCTGCTCAGTCCGTGCCTGCGCAAAGGCATGGCTACAGCAAAACCTTCAGGGAAATTCTGCAAACCAATCCCTAAAGCCAAAGCCACGGCCCCGCCTATACTGGCCCCTTCAAAACCAGCAGCCACTCCACCAAAAAGCACTCCAACCGCCAAACCTTCAGGAATGTTGTGCAGAGTTATAGCTAGGGTAAGCAATGTGGTTCTTCTCCAAGGGGTTTTTACTCCTTCAGCCTCCTCTTCACGAAAGTTGATATGCAAGTGAGGTAGAATCTTATCCAACCCAAAAATAAAGGCCGCACCCAACAAGAAACCTATTGCTGCAGGAATCACCTTTACGAAACCTTCTCCTTGACTCATCTCAATTCCTGGGGCCAACAAACTCCAAAAACTTGCTGCCACCATAACTCCTCCTGTAAACCCTAGCATGCCATCTAGCACAGCCCGGTTCGCCTTTTTAAAGAAAAAAACCAATCCAGCTCCAAGCGCGGTCAATCCCCAGGTAAAAAGCGTGGCGTACAAGGCAGCCAAGATAGGATTGATACTTTCAAAATAGTTGATTATTTGTTCCATCAATTTTGTTTTTTTACATACAGATTAGATGCAATCTGATGTGATATGTTCAGTTCTTTATCATTGACAAGAATAGTAAGAGATTGGTCAAATTCCTCAATATCCAATACTTGAATGGTATTGCCTAAAGCAATCTGGTTTTTATCGAGAAACTTTAAAAAATTGGGTGAGGTGTCCTTAACTCCAACACAAACTCCCAAACTTTGTTTAGGTATCTCGCTCAAAAGCTGTTTGTCTCGCTCTAAAAACTCACCATCTTTGCTGGGAATGGGGTCTCCATGGGGGTCGTATTTGGGATGGCCCAGCAAAGCATCTATTTGGTCAATTAGCTTTTCACTTTTTATATGCTCCAACTGCTCGGCAACTTCATGAACTTCATCCCAAGTAAAATCCAATTTTTCAACCAAGAACACTTCCCAAAGACGATGTTTTCGAACAATGGCCAGCGCCATTTTTCTTCCTCTTGGTGTCAGTGACACCCCTTTATAACGTACATAATCCAAAAAACCCTTTTCAGCCAATTTTTTGGCCATATCCGTAACCGATGAAGGCTTGGTATCCATCTCTTCCGCAATGGCATTGGTAGAAATCAAGTTGGATTGATCATCACCTAAATGAAAAATGGTCTTAAGATAATTCTCCTCTGCCCTAGTCATTTAAAAAGGTTTGTGTAAAAATACATTTTTATTTGTCAAAACCAATTTTTAGATTTGTCTAAATTTTTTTGCTAAACAATTTCATTTTATTATTGCGACTTGGTTGCATTTATATACATTTGTTTGGTCTGATTCTAAATAAAAATCCTTGAAACTTATTTTCCTATTTCTTGCTACGCTTTCCTTTTCAATTTTGTCCGCTCAAAACGTGACCGTTTCCGGAACCATTACATCAGATGGAGAGCCGGTGCCCTTCGCAAGTGTATTTGTCAAAGGCAAAAACCTTGGTACCACCTCAGATGTCGATGGCAGCTATCAACTTGAAATTCCTACCGGTGAAATTACTTTGGCGGTCCAATCACAAGGGTATCGTTCTCAAAACAAACAACTAACTATTTCCCAAGGCTCTACTTTGACCATTGACTTCTCTTTGATTGAAGATCTTTTAGGATTGGATGAGGTTGTAATAAGTGCCACTCGAAATCGTGTAGAACGTAGAAGCGCTCCTGTGGTTGTTTCCTCTTTAAAACCAAGGTTGCTAACAGCCACCCAATCGATTACCGTAGCTGAAGGCCTTAATTTTGCTCCTGGCGTTCGCGTAGAGACCAACTGTCAAAACTGTGGTTTCACTCAAGTAAGATTGAACGGTTTAGATGGCGCTTATACCCAAATACTCTTAAATAGTCGGCCTATTTTTACTTCTTTGCTTGGTGTATATGGACTGGAACAAATCCCAACTAATATTATTGAACGTGTTGAAGTGGTTCGTAGCGGGGGTTCCGCGCTCTATGGTTCAAATGCCATTGCGGGCACTGTAAATATTATCACCAAAGACCCTATTTTGAACACTTGGGAGATTGGAAGCAATCTTGCCATTATTGACGGCGATGCTCTGGACCGAATCGTCAATTTTAACAGTTCCATTGTGGCCGATGACCTGAATAGTGGTGTCACCCTTTTCGGTACCTATCGAAATCGCCAGGCGTATGATGCCAACGATGATGGATTTACCGAACTGGTTGAACTGCGCAATACCACGGTTGGGGCCAAGGCTTTTGTTAGACCAACCGATAGAAGTCGCATTTCTGTGAACTTAAACGCCATTCGTGAGTATCGAAGAGGCGGAGACCGTTTGGAATTGGCCCCCCAATTCACCGATATTACGGAAGAGTTGGACCATGATACCTTTATTGGAGGCGCAGACTATGAAATCAGCAGTAAGGATGGTACACAACAAACGCAAGTTTATACGTCGGCCTCCTATACCAATCGAGATAGTTTTTACGGAGGACTGGGTGGTGGAAGAACCAGACAAGACAGTCTATTGGCTAACAACGCCTTTGGAACAACCAAAGATTTGGCATGGGTCAACGGTCTGCAAATAACCAAAACGTTCAAAAACAACGATGTGCTCACCGCAGGAGCGGAGTTTAACTATAGCACCACAGAAGATCAAATTCCAGGATATAATCGACTGGTTGACCAAAACGTAAACACTTTGGGGGGGTATGCCCAATACGAATGGAAGCCTACTGATGCTTTTTCCGCTTTACTGGGTGCCCGGTTGGACAATGTTAATGTTGTAGGAGATTATTCTGTGGGAGGTATTGAAAGGGGCTTGGACCTAAATCAAACCGCCCTCTCCCCTAGGATAACCCTATCTTATAAACTTACGGAGGAGTTACGTCTTCGAGGAGGGTATGCTAGAGGTTTTAGGGCCCCACAAACCTTTAACGAAGACCTACATATTTCAAGTGTAGGTGGAGAACCGCAGTTCGTAATCCTTTCCGAAGATTTGGATACCGAGTTTTCAAACGCATTTACCGGTTCTTTGAACTATTCCAAGACCAAAAATCTATTGCAACTAGATTTCCTATTGGAAGGATTCTATACGGTTCTGGAAGACCCTTTCACACTGGTGAGTACCGGTGCTGTTTTAGAAAATGGTTCCATTTTGGAGGAAGTAAGAAACGGTGAAGGAGCCAGCGTTTTTGGTACTAACTTTGAGTTAGGGTTATCTCCAAATCCAAAATGGCGTTTTCAGTTGGGAGGTACTTTGCAACAGACTGAATGGGACGAACCCCAACTATTGTTTGAAAGCGACGGTACTCCGGGAGAAACCGATATTGCTGTAGATGAATTTGTTCGGGTGCCCAATTTTTATGGCTATTTAAATACCACTTGGATTCCAAGTGAAAAATTTAATGTAGATGTTACAGGAACATATACCGGCAATATGACCGTTCCCCGAGTGATTAGTGATAATGGGTTTTTGGAATTAAATGATTCAGGTTCATTTTTTGACATGAACATTAAGTTGGAAACCCATTTTGATTTCAGTGACTCATTTATGGTCACAGTTTCGGGTGGGGTCACCAATATTTTTAACAGCTACCAAGATGATTTTGATATAGGTCCAGGACGTGATTCTGATTATATTTATGGCCCCGATGCACCACGTGCTTTCTTTTTTGGCCTAAAATTTGGGAAGCTTCATTAATAAATGACATATGTTTGAAAATGATTCATCGCATATGAAAAAAAACCTTCTTCTTTTTGGTACACTGCTTTCTTTGGTGATGCTTTTATTGCCTACGGAAGCATTATCGCAAGAAGATAAAATTCAATGGCTAAGCTTTAAACAATTGGAAGATTCTTTAGCTATAAAACCGAAGAAAGTCTTTATTGATTTTTATGCGGATTGGTGTGCTTATTGCAAAAAAATGGATAAGGCAGCATTCAAGGACAAGGAAGTCATTTCTCTACTCAATTCAGAATATTATGCTGTAAAAATGAATACGGAAACCACAGAAACCATAGTTTTTGGTGGTGACTCTTATAGCAACAAGGAAGTAGGGCAAAAAAGAAATCCCACCCATGAAATCCCTTTGCTTTTGGCTTCAAGGGAAAATCGTCCCTTTTCCCTTCCCGCGATGGTGATTCTCAATGAAAAATTTGAAATAACTGCTCGTTATTTTGAATATCTATCCCCCAAAAAACTAAATGGAATCCTAGCTAGCAAATAGGATTAGATTTTTAAATCAATCCAATAGAGAAACTCGAAGGACATTGTGAAAACTAATATTGAAAATCGTATTGGGTGGATTGATGGTTGCTTCAAAGAGAACAGATTTGGTACCGTAATCCACTTCTACTACTTTTCCCGCTGGCACTCCCCCGCTTACCGACGAACCTGGTGTAAATAAAACAGCGTTTTTATCAGCGAGGTAACTCACCTTAGAAACAATTCTGGCGTAGGTTTCAGAACCACGCTCTTTACCATAAGACCAGACTTGCTTGATGGTTCTATTTTCTTCATCAATTTCGTATTCCACAGCCCTGCTATAAGGTCCGGCATTGATATAATTTCTATTATCCCCATTATCAAAAATCATAAGGTTGCCGTTGGGCATTAATATTGGGGAATGTTGGTACCAAGACCATTCAAAATCGGGATGGTTTACGGTTCCATCCAGTACGTCCAAATCTGTAATGGGTTGGTCGTTGGCATCCAATGGGGTCAATAAAAACTGTGCTAAATCGATTCCGTTTCCTGAGGTATTCCACTCCCTATGCGGAGCTAAAATATAGCTTACCTCATTTTGTTGGTTTAGCTTAACCACTCCTTGAGTTCTTCCAGATATGATTATTTCATCATCTTCGCTACTATACTCCAAAGCATTGGCATGAAACCAGTCCACGTTAAGGTCTGCTAAATCTGTGGGCCATCCCCTACGTGAGTTATCCAAGGAGTTATTTAAATCCCATGTATTGGTGAATTCTCCCGTAGCCCTATCTATCTCAATCACCACATCCTCAACGGTTGCCTTTGTGGCGTCGTTAATTGTTACCAAGAGGTTTCCATCCGGTTTTTCGATGACATGATGATGAAAGCCGTTCCCCTGCAAACTCCATGAATTGATAATCCTTCCAAAAAGGTCTATTTCGTAAATGGATCGGGTTGCAGCATTTCCAAACAAAAAGTTCCCGTTCCGAAGTTGGGTGATTCCATTATCAAAAAACAAATCCAACAACTCTGGATGTCTTGAAAAATTCAAATACCATCGGATATCCCCAAACTGGTCAAAAATGAAAGGGCGTTGGGGTCTAAAGTTTTGGTTAAAACCGAAATAATTAACCAGATTGAACTCCAATTCGGACGAATTTGAGGGAACATCAATAGTGATTTGCGGCATATCCGCAATTAAAGGATCAGTCTGAACATTGACTGTTTGATTTTCCAAAACTGTACCTGTACCATCAAAAAAAGTAAGCTCCAATTGATTGTTATGATCAGGGTACAATCCAAATACCTCCAATTCAAAGCTGGTGGCAGTGCCAGGAAATCTTCTGGTAATATCAGAAGCGCTACCCTCCCTACCTACTACAGTCACTTCGACCGAGACCGCTTCAGTGGTTTCTAAATCAATCACAGCATTCAAGGGTGCATATCCTGTAGGGTTCAATCGCACATCAATGGCCCTAATTACATCTGAATCCAAGCCGGGATTTGTGGTTACCGGTGCTTCATCATCAGAACATGCGTTTAACAAAACCATGAATATAACCAGTAGTCCTACTTTTCTTATTTCCATAGACTTATATTTCCATTAAGGTACTCTTTTTGGCTAAAAAAAAGAAGAGCTTAAGCATTCAAATATACATTTAGCCATAGCTTCTTTAATTTGTATTTTTGGGGAATGTCCCATTACGACTATATCATTATCGGTGCGGGTGCATCCGGATTGCTTTTGGCAGATGCCCTAGGTTCCGACCCCTATTTTTCATCCAAATCCATTTTACTTTTAGAAAAGGAAAGCAAGACTCAAAATGACCGCACCTGGTGTTTTTGGGAAGATGGGGAGGGTTCCTTTGATCATCTACTTCGGAAAAAGTGGGATCACATTTACTTCGCAGGTAAAAAGCTGCGTTTATCCACTGCAATTACTCCTTACTCGTACAAGATGATCCGGGCCATTGATTTTTATTCCCATTACAACAATGCAATTGAAAAATATGCCAACATTACCCGAATTACGGATGAGGTCACTGCCATTAATGAAATGGATGATTGTATAAGCGTTGAGGGAAAAATCAATTCCTATATGGGCCTTAAAGTGTTCAACAGCATTTTTTCTTATGATCCAATACATCAACAGAAAAAATATCCTGTACTTCAGCAGCACTTTATCGGATGGTTCGTAAAGACTGAAAACCCTGTTTTTAATGCTGAGGAGGCCACTTTTATGGATTTCTCCATTCCGCAAAATGGAAATACCCGTTTTATGTATGTGCTCCCCTTCTCTGAAACGGAAGCCTTGTTCGAATACACCTTATTCTCTGAACACCTATTGGAAAAAGAGGAGTATGAAAATGCCATTAAGGCTTATTTGGATGAACATTATGGGAATGTATCTTACACCATTACTGAGAAAGAACAGGGAAGCATTCCAATGACCGCATATCCCTTCCATAAAAGGAATACAGATTCGCATATGTATATTGGTATTGCAGGCGGATGGGCCAAACCCAGTACAGGTTTTACATTCTATTCTACCAGCAAAAAAATCAAAAAGCTCATTACCCATTTGAAACAAAACAAACCCTTGTCGCGTTTTCACCAGCAAGATAAGTTCTGGTTTTACGATATGCTTTTACTGGATGTTTTAGCAAAAAACAATGATTTGGGACAATCAATTTTTGAATCGCTATTCAAAAAAAGGAAGGCAAGTTTAATCCTAAAATTTTTGGATAACAATACAAGCATTTGGGAGGACATACAGATGATGTCAGCCCCTAAACCCATTCCATTTGTTCGGGCTTTATTTGGACGTCTTTTCTAGATTGAGCGCTCCATAAGTTGCTTTCCAAATTCCTGCAAGAGCATTTTGTTTTCTTTGGGCGCAGAAATTTCTGCCAAACTCCCAAATGCTTTTTGCGTGTAGTTCTCAATTTCCTTTTTCAAAAAGTCTACGGCACCACTTTTCTGAAAAATATCTTTGGCCTTTTCAATCTTTTGTTCCGGGTTTTTCGGTTTTTCGGAAAACAGCCTTTCCAGTTCCTTCTTATCATCAGAAGAAGCAAATTCAAGCGCCTTTAGATAAAGTATGGTTTTCTTATTCTCAATAATATCTCCTCCTACCTGTTTCCCAAAGGTTTCAGGGTCACCAAAAGCATCCAAATAATCATCTTGCAATTGGAATGCAATTCCCAAATCCCTTCCAAAATCATATATGAAGTCCGCATCAGAATCGTTGGCACCGGCAATTATAGCCCCCATTTTGAGGGATGCCGCAACCAAAACTGCAGTTTTATATTCAATCATCTTAAGATATTCCGAAATCGTCACATCATTTCGGGTTTCAAAGTCCACATCATACTGTTGGCCTTCGCAGACCTCAATTGCTGTTTGGCTAAATAGGGAAACCAATCTTTTGAAGATTTGTGGTTCATATCCTTCAAATAGCTGATAGGATTTTATCAACATGGCATCCCCGGACAGAATTCCCGTATTGATATCCCACTTTTCATGTACAGTTACCTTTCCTCTTCGTAAAGGGGCATCATCCATAATATCGTCATGTACCAAAGAAAAATTGTGGAACATCTCAATAGCTAAAGCGGCATCCAATGCATCTTCAATTGAACCGTTAAAAACATCAACGGCCATTAAGGTGAGAACGGGACGCATTCGCTTCCCTCCCAAACCCAAAATATAGGAAATGGGTTCATAAAGATTTTCAGGTGCTTTGGTATTGAACCGTGCATCCATATGAGTCAGTACCTTTTCTCGAAATTGATCAATTTTATTCTGATTCATCATGCACCAAAAATACGTGCCAAAACCTACAAGAAACACAAGAATTGAAAAAAGTTTATCCTAAAACGCAATAGTTTTGAAAACCTTCGTCTTTAAAAGCAGAAGAGTTGAACAACTAATCAATGGCATCCATACAGGAAAGCGACCAAAATAAGCTGACATCCTTTTTCAACGAGGAATATCATTCGTTAAGAGCCTACGTGAAATCCAAAATAACTGATAGCACAGATAGGGATGCGGAAGATATCGTTCAGGATGTGGCGGTACGGATTTTTTCCAGACCTGTTGATGCCATGCCCATAACCAATATTGCTGGTTTTGTTTACAACTCGGTAAGAAATAGAATTATTGATTTGATGAGATCTAAAAAAGGGGGTTCCTACGCCAGTGAGGACATTGATCAACAATGGCAGGAATTTGCAGAACTGTTTTATGGCGATGCTGATAATACGTACGCCCCAGAAATAGTATATGCTTTGCGTAATGCAATAGAGCAATTAAGATCAGAATACAGAGACATTATTATCGCTGTGGACTTTGAGGGATATACCTATAAAGAGATAGCCCTTGAGACTGGAATATCACCTGGTACTTTAATGTCCAGAAGACATAGAGCTTTGTCCGTGTTGGCCAAAGTATTGGAAAAAGAAAAAAATAATTTTTAAAACGTATTGAAATGAAAGCTGAAAAAAAATACGAAGAGGATGTAAAAGAATTTGTAAAAAAGGCAGTCAAGGTGTTTTTCATGGTAGCCATTGTTATTCTGTTCGCCTTCTTGATAGGATATGTGGTCATGTTACTATGGAACTGGCTTATGCCTTCCATTTTTGGATTGACCACGATTGGGTATTGGCAAGCCATCGGTCTACTGGCATTGGCCAAAATACTGTTTGGTCTTGGAAATCATTCCTCTAAAGGAAAAGGAATGAAACAAAAGCGAAAGCGAAAAATGGAAGAATGGTGCAAGTCAAGAAACTCCTTCTCTGATTGGAAGCACTACGATAACTTCTGGAAAGAGGAGGGAGAAGCGGCTTATAAGGCCTATGTTGAACGCATGGAAAATGAAAAACCAAATGAAGAAGTCTAAGTCCAATACAATTCAAGAAAGATTGCAAAGTCGTTCCAGGTCGTTTTTCTGGAGTTCAAAATCAAAAAACACAACTCAGTCCAAAAAAGATTTAGGTATTCGTCATTTTGTCGTTGGTTGGCTCAATTAAACCAAAGATCAACTGACGTTAAAAAAATGCAAAACTTTGGAAACTTTTTTTGTTTTTTTAGTTTCCATTTTACATTTGCCCTTCCAAATGAGAGAAGAAATCTTACATAAGGCAACTGAATTGTTTTTGAATCTGGGGTTCAAAAGTGTGACCATGGATGATTTGGCCAACGAGATGGGTATCTCGAAAAAGACCATTTATACCCACTTTGAGAATAAAACCAAATTGGTCGAAGAAAGTACCATGGATTTATTTTGGTTCATTTCAAATGGAATCGATGAAATTGTTGCATTAAAAAAGAACCCAATAGAAGAGCTTTACGAAATCAAGAAATTTGCAATGCTCCATTTAAAGGACGAAAAATCTTCTCCGCAATATCAACTGCAAAAGTACTACCCCAAAATTCATGACGCTCTGCGTAAAAAACAATTCGATATCATGCAGGATTGCGTTTTGGATAACGTAAAGCGGGGTATGGATTTAGGTATTTACCGAAATAACCTCAATATAGAATTTGTATCAAGGATTTACTTCTCAGGAGTTATCAGTATAAAGGACAACAGTCTGTTTCCTATGCGCATATTTTCAATGCCTCAACTAATGGATTATTTTCTTGAATACCATTTGAGGGGAATCGTAACTCCAGATGGACGAAAAAAATTAAACTCAATCATCAATTCAAACCAAGAATAAATGCGAACAATCATTTTCAGTCTTATTTTGAGTCTGCCTTGGCTAATGTTAGGTCAAGAGAAATCAAATAGCTATACCCTCGATGAGGCTATTGCGTTTGCCCTCGAGCATAACTACAGCGCAATCAATGCTGAAAGAGACATTGTAGATGCCCAAAAGCAGAAATGGGAAACCATTGCCGACGGGCTTCCACAGATTTCAGGTGCTGTTTCTTATCAAAATCAGTTAATACAACCTATAAATCAGTTTCCCTCCATTCTTGTTCCACCAGAGTTTTTGCCCCCCGGTGTGGTACAGGACCCCGATGTTTTTGTTCCCATCATATTTGGACCTCCGCAAACTGCTACGGCCACAGCAACCCTAACCCAGCAGATTTTTGATGGTTCGTATATTGTTGGGGTACAGGCTACCAAAGCGTTTTTGAGCTTTAGCCAAAACAATAAGGAAAAGACTGCTCTAGATGTTCGGAAATCTGTGGTAGAGGCCTATGGTAATGTGCTTTTGGCCCAGGAGAGTGTTTTGATTTCCGAAAGAAACAAGGCCACCTTGGAAAAAAATCTTTATGAAACCAAGCGTATTTATGAAAACGGATTGGGAGATGAGGAGAGTGTGGACCAGCTTCAGATTACCCTTTCTTCGGTTGATAATCAATTGAAGAACGCCAAGAGATTGGAAAAAATTACTTTGCAAATGCTCAATCTTATGATGGGATTACCCATTGAAAATCCAACGATATTGGCAGAAGGTTTGGAAGATTTGACCCAAAGGCAAATTACACCTACCCTCTTGGATACTGAATTTAATATTGAGAACAATGTAGATTATAAATTGGCTCTCAATCTAAACGAACAACGCTTCTACGAATTGAAATTGGCAAAGAGCAGGGCACTGCCTTCGCTGAACGCCTTTGTCAACTATGGAGCGAATTCCTTCAGCGATAGCTTCAACTTTTTGGACAGAGGGCAACAATGGTTTGAGACTTCCATACTTGGTTTCGACCTTAACATTCCCATCTTTAGTTCATTAAAAAGGAGTGCCAGCACCCAACGCGCCAAAATTGCTTTGGAAAAGGCAAAAACACAATTAACGGAAGCTGAGGAACAGATTAGGCTTCAATTGGAAAGCGCAAAGAGCGATTATATTTTGGCGGTGGAAGAGTACGATACTTCAAAAGAAAACTTGAAACTGGCAGAACGTATTGAAAATAAGAACCAAGTAAAATATACAGAAGGTTTGGCCACCAGTTTTGAACTTAGACAAGCCCAAACCCAATTGTATTCTACTCAGCAGGAGTTTTTGCAATCCATGGTAGATGTAATCAATAGTAAAACAGAATTGGAAACCATTATCAATCAATAATCAAAAAACAAAACCATACAATCATGAAAAAAATATCCCTATTACTTCTTACGGCGATCACCCTCTATTCATGTGGTGGTGGTGGCGGAACTGATGTAGAAACAGTTCTGGCTGGCAACGATTTGGCTGCCATTCGTACCAAAAGAAACGAAATAACAGCCCAACAAAAAGCTTTGGAAATGGACATCCACAAGTTGGATTCCGTTATTGCCATTTTGGACGATAGCGCAAAACTGCCCTTGGTCACCACTTTTGAGGCAAAAACTGAAAACTTTGACCACTATCTTGAACTGCAAGGGGATGTAACTACGAAGCAAAATGTTTTGATTTACCCGGAAATTGCAGGAACTCTATATCGAGTCTATGTGAAGGAGGGTCAAAAAGTCTCTAAAGGTCAGCTATTGGCCTCTATAGATGATGGTGGTTTATCTAGTCAATTGGCCCAGATGAAAACACAAGCTGCTCTGGCCAAGACCACGTTTGACCGTCAGAAAAGACTTTGGGAACAAAATATTGGGTCTGAAATCCAATATCTGGAAGCTAAAACAGCCTACGAATCCCAAGAGAGTGCGGTAAAACAAATGCAAAGTCAAGTGGCTAAGTCATCGATAAGAGCTCCTTTCTCTGGAGTTATTGATGATGTAATCAAAGACCAAGGAACGGTGGTAAGTCCCGGTCCTGGTTCTGAGGTTTTTAGAATTGTGAACCTTTCCAATATGTATATCAAGGTGGATGTTCCAGAAAGCCATTTGCCTAACGTTACCCAAGGAAAAAATGTCCAAGTATATTTTCCGGTAACGGGTGATAGTGTTGTTACCAAAGTACGTCAAACGGGTAATTTTATAAATCCAGGAAATCGTTCGTTTACAGCAGAGATTCCAGTACCTAGCCATGATGGTAAAATAAAACCAAATCTTACTGCCAAGGTAATGATCAACGACTACTCCAATGAATCGGCCATTTTGATTCCCCAAAGTATTGTCTCTGAAAACGCAGAGGGTGAGCAATATGTTTATTTGGTAGCTGCAGATTCAGCAACATCGGATGCGGTAGCCATGAAGGCAGTGATTACTACAGGAAAAACACAAGGCGACCTTGTGGAGGTACTTTCTGGAATAGCAAGCGGTGATGGGGTCATCGATGAAGGCGCTAGAAGTGTAAAAGATGGCCAAAAGGTGAAAATCCTAAGTGTTGAATAGTCAAAAAATATAGCATTATGGACGACAAACAGAAAAAAGTAAATAAGGAATTTAGACTGGCTTCCTGGGCTATTGACAACAAGACAACGATGTATGTTTTGATTGCCGTTATCCTCTTTTTAGGAGCTTCGGCCTATTTCAGCATGCCTCGTGAGAATTTCCCTGAAATCAAAGAAACCAAAATCTACATCAGTTCCCTTTATCCCGGAAATACAGCCGAGGACATTGAAAAGCTGATTACTGACCCTTTGGAGGATGAGCTGAAGACTGTGAGCAATGTCATTGAAATCACTTCCACCTCCCAAGAGGATTACTCCATGATTATAGTGGAGTTTGATGAAAGTATTTCGGTTGAAGCAGCCAAACAAAAAGTAAAAGATGAGGTAGATTCCCAAACTGCAGGAGAGGATTGGCCCACGTTTAACGGTGCCAAGGTAGAGCCGACTGTTTTTGATTTGAGCATGTCTGAGGAAATTCCCATCCTGAACATCAACATTTCAGGGGACTATCCGGTGGACAAGCTCAAGGAATATGGAGAATATCTTGAAGATGAAATTGAAAGTCTTCAAGAAATTAAGCAAGTAGATATCCGAGGCGCCCAAGAAAAGGAGGTTGAAGTTGCCGTTGACATTTATAAGATGATGGCGGCCAAAGTTAGTTTTGACGATATCATCAATACCATCAGTCGAGAGAACATGACCACTTCAGCTGGAAACTTAATAACCAGTGGTCAGCGAAGGACCATTCGAATCGTTGGTGAAATCGATGAGCCTAGTGAATTGGAAAACTTCGTGGTCAAATCCGAAGACAACAATCCAATTTACTTGAGGGATATTGCCAAGGTTACTTTCAAGGAGGAGGACAAGACCACATATGCTAGAGAATTTGGTCATCCGGTAGTGATGTTGGATGTTAAAAAGCGCGCTGGTAAAAACATGGTGGCCGCCGCGGAACAAATTCAGGTCATGGTGCAAGATGCCAGAGATAATGTGTTCCCGCAAGACCTTGAAGTGACTATTGCCAATGATCAGTCTTCCAAAACCATTGGTCAAGTGGATGACTTGGTGAACAATATCATATTTGGTATCATTCTAGTGGTAACCGTATTGATGTTCTTCTTAGGATTTAAGAATGCCCTATTCGTAGGTTTCGCCATTCCGATGTCCATGTTTATGTCCTTAATGATATTGAGCACCTTGGGATATACCATGAACACCATGATTCTCTTTGGTCTTATTATGGGATTGGGAATGTTGGTGGACAATGGAATTGTGGTAGTTGAGAACGTATATCGCTTAATGGACCAAGAGGGTATGTCCAGAATCCAAGCAGCGAAAAAGGGAATTGGAGAAATTGCTTTCCCCATTATCATATCCACCTTAACCACGGTTGCAGCCTTCGTTCCACTAGGACTTTGGCCTGGCGTAATGGGTCAGTTCATGATTTATTTCCCAGTGACACTTTCCGTGGTTCTTGGGTCGTCATTATTTGTGGCCATCTTCTTTAACTCCGTTTTGGTATCGCGATATATGACCACAGAAGATAAAGATATGCCGTTAAAGCAAATCATTCGCATTACCTCCATTGTAGGTGGAATTGGTTTAATCATAATGATTGTAGGTGGAAGCTACAGAGCCTTGGGGTCGCTTATGGTACTTACCGCTATCTTACTTTGGATATATCGCTTGTTTCTTAGAAACTGGGCCAATGGATTCCAAAACAAGATTTTACCTAAATGGGAACGTTTTTATGAGAGAACCCTTCGTAGGGCGTTAACGGGAAGAAGACCTATCGTTATTGCTATTGGAACCTTTGTGCTATTGTTCCTGGCATTTATGGGCTTTGGTGCCTCTGTGGGTAGTCAACGTACTAAGGTTGAGTTTTTCCCTGACAATACTCCTAATCAGATTATTGTTTATATAGAATATCCAGAGGGTACAGATATCAAAAAAACCGATGCCATTACCAAAGATGTAGAGAAAAGGGTATACAATATCATTAATGAAGAGGCCTATTTACACGGAGATTTCAACTTCTTAACAGAAAGTGCCGTTTCCCAAGTGGGTGAAGGAGCTGGAAATCCACAAACAGATGGGGGTTCAACAGCGGAAATGCCCCACCGTGGAAAAATTACCGCAACCATGCGGGAATATAAATTCCGGGAAGGCGCGGATAGTAACGAACTTCTCAAAAAAGTACAGGAAGCACTTAAAGATATCTATCCCGGTGTCGCTATCTCCGTAGAAAAAGATGCAGTAGGACCTCCAGCTGGTTATCCAATCAACATTGAGTTGGAGGGGGATGATTATTCTGAGCTGATAGTTTCCGCAGAAAAAATGAGAAACTACATCAATTCCAAAAACATCCCAGGAATAGATGAGCTTAAAATAGATGTGAACAAATCCAAGCCTTCCATGTTGGTTGCTGTAGACCGTAAAAAAGCCGGTGAATTGGGAGTGGCTACAGGTCAAGTTGGACAACAGCTGCGAAACTCTATTTTCGGGGCAAAGGCAGGCATCTATAAGGAAGATGGAGAAGACTATGATATTTATGTGCGATTCAATGAAGAGAATAGATATAACACCAGTGCCATTTTTAATCAGAGAATCACCTTCCGTGACCAATCTTCAGGACAAATTAAAGAAGTACCGGTTTCTGCAGTGGCGCGACAAGTAAACAGTTCTGGTTTCAGTGCGATAAAGCACCGAGATGTGAAGCGAGTGGTAACCGTGTATTCTGCACTTGCTCCAGGCTATACGGATGCAGGGGCCATTGTGAGCAAAATCCAAGATGAAATGGAGAGTTTCTCAGATTTACCTCCAAATATTCAAGTTGACTACACGGGTCAAATCGAAGAACAGAACAAGCAAATGGCCTTCTTGATGGGAGCCTTTTTCACAGGTCTTGGTCTTATTTTCTTCATTCTGATATTCCAATTCAATTCCGTTTCAAAACCAGGAATCATTATGCTGGCCATCTTCCTAAGTTTGATTGGAGTTTTTGGTGGAATAGTAGCTACAGGAAGTGCTTTTGTAATCATGATGACCATGATGGGTATTATTTCCTTGGCTGGGATTGTGGTAAACAATGGGGTAGTTCTATTGGATTACACCCAACTTTTGATTGATCGTAAAAAAGTGGAACTGGAACTGGATGACGACGATTTGTTGGAGCCTAAGGACTTTTTGGAAGCGGTGGTCAAAGGAGGTAAAGCTAGGTTGCGTCCTGTATTATTGACAGCAATCACTACCATCTTGGGACTGATTCCTTTAGCGACTGGATTTAATATCAACTTCTTCACCCTTTTCAGTGAGTTTAATCCTAATATTTATTTTGGAGGAGATAACGTAATCTTTTGGGGGCCGTTGGCTTGGACCGTAATTTATGGTCTCTTCGTAGCGACCTTCCTCACGCTAATTGTTGTGCCTATACTGTTCAGCATCGTGTATCGCGTTAAAGTTCGAATTAGAAAAAACAAGGTAAAGAAGGAAGAAACCAAAAAGGAAGTGTTGGATATTGCGGCATAATCCACACACTATTTGTAATAAAAAAAGCCCGGCCAAATGGCCGGGCTTTTTTTATGGACAAACTTTTTATAAATCCACCGAAACGATTTCTGATCTATTCCAGTTTTTCACACTAACAATTCGATTGTCCAAGTAATCTACTTCCTTTAAAATCTCACCTTCCCAAAAGAACCATTTCCCAGCTCTTTTTCCTTCCTCATATTTACCGGAAGCAATTTTCTTTCCATTATCCGTATACATAAACCATTGTCCATGCAACTTACCTTTTAACATATAACCCGTTTGGGCTACATTACCGTTTTCGTGAAAATATGTAGCTTTTACCATTTTCCCCACTTTTTCCAAAGTCGGTTCTGTTTCTTGAGCGTACATACAGACCGAAAACACCATCATTAAGAGTAATATCGATTGCTTCATCTATTATGGGTTTTAAATTATTTTCCGAACTTATAACGATGTAAAAGTAGTTATTATTTTACATTAAATACACTTTTGAATAACATTTAATTTACATTAAATTAACTTTAAACTTTTAATAAACTGTCAATCAATGATTTAACTAATTCTATTATTATACTTTTTATTACAAATCATCGATGCTTTTAGCAGTAAGTCCTTTTTAAATGATATGTAAATTTTACGTTAATCAATAGTTTTGTAATTGTTTCCATCAAAATTCTTGAAAATTCTGGTTCATATATCTCCCAAATACATAATCTGATATTTAATCTGTATAACTGATAGTAAATCACAGCATTCCTTTTAAATTTGCCGTTCATTCTCAAATTATGTTCAGAAATACGACTTGTGGGGCACTTCGCTCGTCAGATATAAATACTGTAGTAACCTTAAGCGGTTGGGTACATAAAGTACGCGACAAGGGTTTTGTGGTATGGGTTGATCTTAGAGATAGATATGGCATTACCCAATTGGTATTTGATGAGGATCGCTCTTCCAAAGAACTTTTGGAGAAAGCAAAAGAGCTCGGTCGAGAAACCGTTATCATGGTAAAAGGTACGGTGATTGAAAGAGCATCAAAAAATCCCAATATTTCCACGGGTGATATTGAAGTGTTGGTGAACGAGCTTCAGATTCTCAATCCATCAGAGCTTCCTCCATTTACCATTGAGGATGATACGGATGGTGGAGAAGATATTAGAATGAAGTATCGATATCTCGACATCCGAAGAAATCCAGTAAAGAACAATCTTATCTTTCGGCACAAGGTGACCATGGAGGTTCGAAAATACTTATCAGACCATGGCTTTATCGAAGTCGAAACTCCCTATTTAATAAAATCCACTCCTGAGGGTGCTAGGGATTTCCTAGTCCCCAGCCGAATGAACGAAGGTCAGTTTTATGCCCTTCCCCAATCCCCTCAGACGTTCAAACAGTTGCTGATGGTTGGTGGTATGGATAAGTACTTTCAAATCGTGAAGTGCTTCAGAGATGAAGATTTGAGAGCTGACCGCCAACCCGAGTTCACCCAGATTGATTGCGAAATGGCATTTGTAGAGCAAGAGGACATCCTAAATGCGTTTGAGGGTCTTACCAAGCATCTTCTCAAGGAGATACATGGAATAGATTCCGACGACTTTCCAAGAATGACTTTTGATGAAGCGATGCAGAAATATGGGAATGACAAACCTGACATTCGTTTCGGGATGGAATTTGGTGAATTAAACTCCGTTGCTCAGCATAAAGATTTCAATGTCTTCAATTCTGCAGAATTGGTTGTCGGCATTGCCGTTCCCGGAGGAGCTTCATACACTCGCAAGGAAATTGACAAGCTTATTGACTGGGTAAAGCGACCACAGGTGGGTGCCAAAGGTATGGTCTATGTAAAATGCAATGAAGACGGTACTTTCAAATCCTCAGTAGATAAGTTTTACGACCAAGAGGACTTAGCGGAATGGGCCAAAGTAACCGGAGCGGAAGCTGGTGATTTGATTTGTGTACTTTCCGGAGACACCAATACAACCCGAGCCCAGCTTAGTGCACTTCGCATGGAAATGGCAAAACGTTTGGGATTGAGAAAATCCGATGAATTTGCTCCGCTATGGGTCATAGATTTTCCGTTATTGGAATTGGATGAAGAAACCGGTAACTATCACGCCATGCACCACCCATTTACTTCACCAAAACCGGGTCAATTGGAATTATTGGATACAGACCCGGGAGCCGTTCGGGCCAATGCCTATGATTTGGTATTGAATGGAAACGAAATTGGTGGGGGTTCCATTCGTATTCATGATAAAGAAATACAGGCTACGATGTTCAAACATCTTGGATTCACTCCAGAAGAAGCCAAAGCCCAATTTGGATTCCTTATGGATGCTTTCCAATATGGGGCACCTCCCCATGGAGGCATAGCCTTTGGGTTGGACCGTCTGGTAGCCATTCTTGGAGGACAAGAAACTATCCGTGATTTCATCGCTTTCCCAAAAAACAACAGTGGACGCGATGTGATGATTGATGCCCCTGCAAACATAGACGAAGAACAATTGAAGGAACTCCATTTAAAATTGGATATGTAACAATTTGAAAATCCCGCTTAATGGCGGGATTTTTTAATACTTTTATTCAATAACCTCCGGATGGACAGTAAAGTCAAAAAATTACTGACCCGTTTTTTAAAATGGAGATATAAAAACGTCTCCAATAAGACCTTTGTGCATGTTACCAGCCTCATTGTGGGGTTTTTGGCAGGTTTGGTGGCGGTAACCCTAAAAAACACCACGTATCTTATTCAATCCCTATTAAAAGCCGGTATCATTTTTTCGGAGAACCAATTGTATTTTATTCTTCCCATTGTTGGGTTGGCTTTGGTTTTCCTATATGTCAAGTTTGTTCATAAACAACCCTTACAACATGCCGTGTCCTCCATTATCTTTTCTCTATCCAAAAAAAGGGGTTTGCTGCCCGTAAAAGATATCTATACTCCTTTAATTGCAGCTCCTCTAACTGTAGGTTTTGGAGGGTCCGTTGGTTTGCTGGGTCCAGCGGTGCAATCCGGTGCAGCACTGAGTTCGAGCCTTAGTAAAATACTTCATATTGATGCTAAAACTCGTTCTTTATTGGTAGCCTGTGCCTCCGCAGGTGCCATTTCATCCATTTTCCAATCGCCAATAGCAGCAGTTATTTTTGCTATGGAAGTGTTCTCCCTGGATTTGGCCATGTCATCCTTGTTACCCCTGTTATTGGCCTCTATTTCCGCTGTACTTACATCATACTTTTTTTTGGGGAATGAGTTACTCTTTAGCTTTTCATTGAATGAAGGCTTTCAGCTTGGTGATACCCTTTTCTATATATTATTGGGAGTGGGTACCGGATTTGCTTCAATCTATTTTACCAAAATGTATTTTCAGATTCTCAAGTGGTTTGAGCCTTTTAGAAGTCCAAAATACCGCCTTTTGGTCGGAGGGATTGCTATAGGCATAATGCTTTATGCTATTCCTCCCCTATATGGAGAGGGTTTTGGATTTATCAATAATCTGCTTGATGGGAACCACCTACTAGCTTTGGGAACCACTCCATTCGATGCCTACACAGAAAATATTTGGGTAGTAATAGCCCTCCTCTTCGGAATTACTTTATTTAAGGCTATAGCCATGACAACTACATTTGCAGCTGGGGGTGCAGGTGGAGTATTCATACCAACCATGGTAATGGGAAGTGCGCTGGGTAACGTAGTGGCAAAAATCATCAACAATCTGGGACTGGGTTGGGAAGTTTCAGAAAGTAATTTTACCTTGATTGGAATGGCCGGCCTGATCGCTGGGGTGATTCACGCACCTCTTACCGCAATCTTCCTTATTGCCGAAATAACAGGAGGATATCAGCTGTTTGTTCCCTTGATGATTACCGCCTCCATATCCTATTTAATCACCAAAAACGCCTTGGATTACACCATTTACACGAAAGAACTTGCCAAAATTGGAGCACTATTGACCTACAATAAAGACCAAATGGTATTAAATCTTATGGAGGTTGAGGACGTTATCGAAAAGAACTTTAAGTCAGTCACTCCAGAGATGTCATTGGGTGAAATGCTGTACCAATCAGTTTCTAAATCCAAAAGAAACCTTTTTCCGGTCTTGGATGAAGAAAAAAAACTTATTGGTATTATTATTTTGGACGATATTCGCGAGATTATGTTCGAAACTGAACTCTATGATAAAGTATTTGTAAAAAACTTAATGCATGCCCCTCCCGAACATATTTTTCAAGATACAGATACCATGAAAGAAGTCATGCGAAAGTTTCAGGATAGTGGAGCATGGAATCTTCCTGTAATCAAAGATGGGAAATATGTGGGCTTTGTATCAAAATCAAAACTACTCACCGCATATCGAAGAAAACTTATCAATTTTTCCGCATGAAGTTTAAAGTGAAATATCTAATTACAGGGATTGTGGTGCTATCCTTCTGCTCCATTTTTTACGGATTTCAAATTAAGACCGAAAACGAACAAAAGGGGAACAAATTCATAGGAGCAGGGACTGTTGGCCTATTTTTAATTGCTATGCCCCTTTTCCTTTTCAAGGAGAGCAAGGGTAAAAAAATGAAAGACTACATGCTAAACAAGGAAAATATTGAAAAAATGCAGGCTAAAGAGGCCGAGAATAAGAAGAAGCCATAATTTTCCAAAGATTTAAAGAGTAATACTATCACTTACCATTTTAATAGCATACCTTCGCGTTTTAACAATTTTTATTTTTAATGACTGGTACAGTAAAATTTTTCAATGAATCCAAAGGTTATGGATTCATTACCAACGACGAAACAGGTCGCGACATTTTTGTCCATGTTACTGCGTTGAACGGCGTAGAGCTTAAAGACGGAGACAAGGTAGAATATTCTGAAGAAGAAGGAAGAAAAGGAGTGGTTGCTGCACAAGTGCAAGTAATCGGATAATATATTGTATTCTTGATTAAGTACACCCTGATGCATGCATCAGGGTTTTTTTGGCTCCTAATCCAAGTAATTTTGAACAATGTTTACCCTTCATCCCATATTGGACCAAATGGAATCCCTTTATAAGTTACCAAGGGACAGGAGGAGATTTGACATATATCTAAATATGCTTCAAGGTGAACAAAAAAAAGATATGCTCCTGCCCATAGCTGGATACAACCCCATGGGCAAAGAGAACGTCTTGGAAAAAATTCAAGAACTGAAAAGGTTAAAAGCAGAGGTGTTAATGTCCGAAACGCTTCAAAAAATAAATACAGAAATAGACACAAAGACCTTCCCTGATATTCAAGTGGTCCTAAACCTAGCAGATGATGTTGGTGGTTCATGGTCCGATAGATGTACAGTTGACTATACCAGCAAGTTCAATATCGACCCCTTGGTAAAACGGCGATTTTGCACCCCCTATTTTTGGTGCTCTGAAGCGTTTACAAAAGAAAAAATAGTCTCCCGAACCCTGGAGTACGCCTATCGCATGTTGTTTTGGATTGATATCGGGCAACCAAAAGCCTTAAAAGATTTTGTTCATCAAGAAGTATATATCGCATCAAAGAGACGTCCTAAAAAAGACTCTATTAGCAAGGAAAATCTTAAAAAAGCAAAGGAATATTTTAACCAAAACTGTGATTCGGAGAAGTATTCCATACTGTTCAACTTTTTCTACGGTGACGCCGCTTCAGCAGCCCTGAACTATCCTAGTTTCGGAACGTATGAAAACCAAGGTTTCCTTTTTGCGAACCATCTTTCCCAAAACAGTGAGAGCTTGGGTGTCAATTTAGGTTTCTCCTTTGAATAAAAAAACGTTTTAGTAACTCTGAAGCTTCATTTTCCAAAACCCCACCTGTAATTTCCGTTTTAGGGTGTAGTTGAGTTCCCATTACATTAAAGCCACGCTCCAAATCTGGAGCACCATAAACCAACTTTGCAATCTGACTCCAGTACAAAGCACCAGCACACATTTGGCAGGGTTCTAATGTGACATACATTGTGCAGCGATGCAAATATTTGCCTCCCAAAAAATTGGAAGCAGCAGTAATCGCCTGCATTTCCGCATGCGCGGTAACATCCTTCAATCTTTCTGTTAAGTTGTGGGCTTTCCCAATAATCCGATTATCAATTACCACTACCGCACCAACTGGAACCTCTCCATTTTGGAAAGCAAGCTCAGCTTCTTGTAACGCTTTTTTCATGAAGTAGGCATCATCAAATGGGTTTTCCAAAGTCTTCAAAGATTTAATTTTCAAGCGAATCTAAAACAAATCAATTTATGGATAATGGGTATTTTTGCTTTTTATCTTTTTGGAATCACTGTTAGCACATATCAACTCGCCTAAGGATTTAAAAGAACTGGATAAAACCAAGTTGTCGATTCTGGCAAAAGAGTTGCGGGAATTCATCATAGAAATTGTCGCTACCAAAGAAGGACATTTAGGTGCTAGCTTGGGAGTGGTAGAATTAACTATTGCCCTACATTATGTATTCAACACTCCAGAGGACAAACTGATTTGGGATGTAGGCCATCAGGCTTATGGACATAAAATTCTAACCGGAAGGAAGGAAATATTCGATACCAATCGTCAATTGGGAGGTATCAGCGGTTTCCCAAAAAGAAGCGAAAGTGAATATGATGATTTCGGAACAGGTCACAGCTCAACGGGAATTTCTGCTATTTTGGGTATGGCGCTTGCCTCAAAATTAAAAGGCATTACAAACAGACAGCACATTGCCGTTGTAGGAGACGCCTCCATCGCCAGCGGAATGGCCTTTGAAGGATTGAACCATCTTGGGGTAACTGATGTGAACGCCCTAATCATCCTTAACGACAATGCCATCGGTATAGATCCAAGCGTTGGGGCATTGAAAAAATATTTGACCAATGTGAAACAGGGTACTGCCAAAGACGAAAACCTGTTTGAATGTCTCAATTTGAACTATTCAGGTCCTATTGATGGGCATGACTTGGATGTTTTAATTGAAGAACTGGAACGCCTTAAAACCATTGAAGGGCCTAAACTGCTTCATATTATCACCAAAAAAGGCAAGGGGCTCCAAAAGGCTGAGGAGAATCAAGTTGCTTATCATGCACCAGGTAAATTCGATGCGACAACAGGGGAGCGACTCAAAAAAACAGACAAAGGCATGCCCCCAAAATATCAAGATGTTTTTGGACACACCTTGGTTGAATTGGCGAAACAAAACAAAAATATTATTGGCATTACCCCAGCGATGCCAACAGGTAGCTCATTAAAATATTTGATGGAAGCTATTCCGGATAGGGCCTTTGATGTAGGTATAGCCGAACAGCATGCGGTAACCTTGGCTGCTGGTATGGCAACACAAGGTCTAATACCTTTTTGCAATATCTACTCCACCTTTTTGCAGCGAGCTTATGACCAAATTATTCATGATGTAGCCTTGCAGAACCTTCCTGTCATTTTTTGTTTGGACCGGGCTGGACTTGTGGGTCAGGATGGCCCCACTCACCATGGAGTTTTTGATTTAGCCTATCTCAGATGCATTCCGAATCTAACGGTTTTTGCTCCCATGAATGAGGTGGAATTGCGCAATGTGATGTACACTGTGCAAAAAGGCCTTACCCATCCAATGGCTATAAGATACCCCAGAGGAAGAGGAGTCACCCTCAACTGGCAAACTCCATTTGAATCCATTCCCATTGGTAGAGGAGAGTGCCTGAGAAAAGGGACAAAATTGGCGATACTAACTATTGGACATATTGGTAATGTAATAACCCAGCTTTTAGATGAAATCGATAAGGATGGTATGGTGGGGCATTATAACATGAGATTTGTAAAGCCCCTAGATTCAGAATTGTTACATACCATTTTTGGGCGATACGATAACGTTTTTACCGTTGAAGACGGTTGTCAAATCGGAGGTTTTGGTTCGGCCATACTGGAATTCGCAAGTGAGCATGGTATATCCAAACCTATTCGCTGTTTTGGTATACCGGATAGGTTTATTGACCACGGTACGATGCCAGAAACACATGAATTAGCTGGAATTGATATAAATTCGTTGCGCACAACCATTAAATCGGCCTTATGACGCGAATTCAATTCGTTGTTATCCTATGTTTGGTTTCTTTTTTTTCATCTTATGCCCAGGTCAATCCGTTAAAGGTGTTTGAAAGAAACAACGATAGTACTGAAAGCTTCCGACCTGTTAGAATTAAGGACGTTAAGCTAAAGTATGTGCCAAGAGGCGCAAGATTGTCCAGTCCAGTTACTTTTCTAAACCGTACCAAGCCCTTAACTAAAAAATTTAAGCGCTTTGTGCCCCAATCTTTTTGGGACAAGGGTCATGAATTTGGTTTGAACATTAATGAGGTTGCCTTTGTCAACTGGAACGCAGGTGGAGAAAATTCCGTTTCTGCACTAGCCAATTTACGCTTTACCCGTAATTACAAGTTCAGATACCTCGATTGGAAAAACGAGCTACGGCTGCGATATGGTATCAACGCACAAGAGGGTAGGGAACTACGGAAAACCGATGACCAGATTCGGCTTAACTCCACATTTAGTTTTCGAAAAGACACGATTACCAATTGGTATTATGCCATAAATGCCTCATTCAACACTCAGTTTTCAAACGGATTCAATTATCCGGACACAACTACACCTATCTCCCGGTTTATGGCCCCTGGATACTTTTTTTTAAGTGCGGGAAAAGCGTATATCGTTCCTAACGATAAGTTTAATCTCTTTGTGTCTCCACTTTCTCTTAAGGCTACTTTTGTATTGGATGAAACCTTATCCAATCAAGGAGCTTTTGGTGTGGAGGAAGGTAAAAGTGTCTTTACTGAAGTTGGATTTGTACTCAGGAATACTTGGGAGAAAGAAATTTTCAAAAATGTATTTATGAACCATCGCTTAAGTTTATATACTGATTATATCAGGAGTTTTGGTAATGTGGATGTCGATTGGGAAGTAAACTTTAATTTGAAGGTGAACAAGTATATTAATGCCAATGTGGGAACCCACCTTATCTATGATGACGATATTCGATTTGATGAGGAATTTGCTGACGACGGCACGGTCATAGACCCGGGAGAGCCTAGAATCCAATTTAAACAATTACTGGGAGTGGGATTGACCTACGCTTTTTAGAGCTGTTTCCCCATAATCTTGTTGTGGAGATGGACCGCAGCGCTATCTGACAAGCCAGCAATAAAACAACAGGTGTCCAATAGAATCTTATATGTAGACTTCTCAATATTACCAAAACCATTTGGCAAGCTTTTGATAAGCAATCTATCATAATTGGACCCCATACCCTTCTTAGTATTAATAATGGCCGTGGTAAACACATCCAACAAGTCTTGAAGAATGCGATACCCCGCTATTTCCTTGTCTATCACCTCGGTGGACTGATAGATTTTCTCAACACTTATCTTAATGATATCATCTACCTGAGCTTTGTACTTCCCTTTATCCAAAAGGGCCGAACTAAAGGTTCCTTGCAGAATTTCATCCTCCTTTTCAGCAAAGACAGCAATGGCATCTGATATCAACGTACTAATAGCCAACGCCCGTAAATAGCTGAGTCTGTCACTGGTATGAGACAATTCATTGTACTTCTTGGTATTGATATTTTCCTTTACCAAATTGATTAGATATTCTAGGGCATACTCCTCTGAAATCAGTCCAAGATTGATCCCGTCCTCGAAATCTATTATGGTATAACAAATATCATCCGCTGCCTCCACCAAGTAAGTCAAGGGATGTCTGTAAAATCCAACGCCCGGGTTATTCGGATTTCTAGTTAGACCCAATTCAGAGACCACCTCCAAAAAAAAGTCACTGTCGCTTTGAAAAAAACCAAACTTTTTGTCCGCTATGTGTTTTGAAGGTTTTTTGGGTAATGAGGCTTTCGGGTATTTCATGAATGCACCCAATGTTGCATAGCTTAACCTTAATCCTCCCATTACTCCAGCCTTGGATTCGGTTAAAAGTTTAAATCCGTTGGCATTCCCTTCAAAATCCACCAAATCTTGGTACTCTTCTGCAGATAAGACATCTTTAAAGCCTTTCCCTTTGCCATTTTCAAAAAAATTACCAATGGCTTTTTCTCCGCTATGCCCAAAGGGAGGATTTCCAATGTCATGTGCAAGCGCAGCTGCGGCTACTATAGCTCCAAAATCGTTTACTTGGTGGCCCAATTGATGGTTCAACTCTGGATATTTTGAAAGAATGAGTTTGCCGGCAGACCGACCCAAGCTTCGACCAACAACAGAAACCTCAAGACTATGGGTCAGTCGCGTATGAACAAAGTTCTTTCGGGAGCCAACAGAGATGGGAAGTGGAATTACTTGTGTTTTATCTTGTAAACTTCGAAACGGTGAAGAAAAAATAATTCGGTCATAATCCACTTCAAAACCCAAACGGGTTTCGTCCTGATTTTTTCGTTCCCGTTTAGTAGTATCTCCGTACCTTTTCAGGGAAAGTAATTGTTCCCAAATCATAGATTCCTTGAATTTTGGCGAAGATATACCAAAAGATAAATGTGCTATGGTTCCAGCAAAATAAATCCCAAGTTTTCTACGAAATTTGGTAACATTTTATTAACCTTTGTCCAGATTTATAGTGGCATTTTTGTCATATTTCAAATTTTAGGATGGGGGAAAACATCTACATTTTCATGGTAATCGCTCTTGCGATACTCGCCATAACCGATTTGGTGGTAGGGGTTAGCAACGATGCGGTCAACTTTTTGAATTCGGCCATAGGTTCCAAAGCCATTTCGTTTCGCACCATTATGATTGTAGCGAGTGTAGGTATCGCTTTCGGTGCCATGTCCTCCAGTGGAATGATGGAGGTGGCCCGAAAAGGTATTTTTAATCCAGGGGAATTTGTATTTGCCGAAATCATGTTCATTTTCATGGCAGTGATGATCACGGACATTCTCTTGCTTGATTTTTTCAATACCCTGGGGATGCCAACGTCAACTACCGTATCCATTGTATTTGAACTGTTGGGTGCTTCTGTGGCTATCTCATTAATTAAGATTATCAATCTAGATGGTGGATTCTCCGACCTTGGGGCATACATCAATACAGATAAAGCTGGACAGATTATTTTTGGCATTCTGTTATCTGTCTTCATCGCCTTTACTATTGGTGCTATCGTACAGTTCATTTCCCGACTGCTTATTTCATTCGATTATAAGAACAAATCCAAGTGGGTTGAGGCCATTTTTGGCGGTTTGGCCATCACGGCTATCGAGTATTTTATTTTGGTTAAAGGCTTAAGAAGTGCTGATTTGTTCAACGGAGCACTCACAGATTTTGCCGCTAGTAGAACTGAGATTTTTACGCTGGTCAATTTTGTGGTTTGGACCTTGGTATCCTGGGTTTTGGCACATTTTTTTAATAAAAACATTTACCGATTGGTCATTGGGCTTGGGACTTTTGCCTTGGCTATGGCTTTCGCTGGAAACGATTTGGTAAACTTTATTGGAGTACCAATTGCCGCCCTTCAATCCTTTCAAGATTGGAGTGTCTCAGGGATAGACCCATCTCAATTTACCATGAGTGGTTTGTCTGCAGCGGTTCGTACCCCTACCTTGTTGCTTCTTCTTTCGGGAGCGATTATGGTGGTAACGCTTTGGTTTTCTTCCAAGGCAAAAAGCGTAGTAAAAACCAGTGTGGATTTGTCTCGTCAAGATGAGGGTGAAGAACGTTTTCAACCTAATTTTCTTTCTAGACAAATTGTGAAATTCAGTATTGCAGCCTCTGAAAATCTGATAAAGGTTATTCCGCCTTCTATCCGGAAAATAACGGATAAGCAGTTCACTATACCATATGAGTATGTTCCAAAAAGTAAAGTTCAAGACTTGCCTGCTTTTGACATGGTTCGAGCCTCGGTTAACTTAATGGTGGCAAGTGTACTTATTTCCATTGCCACCTCAATGAAACTACCCTTGTCCACAACCTATGTAACCTTTATGGTGGCCATGGGTACTTCCTTGGCGGATAGGGCTTGGGGAGCGGAAAGTGCGGTATATCGTGTTGCAGGAGTTCTGAATGTCATTGGAGGTTGGTTTTTTACGGCCTTGTGTGCTTTTACCGCTGCCGCTATCATCGCCTATCTTTTACATTTGGGCAAATTGGTTTCTTTGATTCTACTGCTTGTGGCAACTGCGGTCATTTTACTAAGAAACTATATGTCGCACAACAGAAAAACCAAGGTAATCAAAGCGGAGGATAGTCTGAGAAGAGCAGAGAGTAGTTCCATTCAAGGGGTTATTGAAGAAAGTGCGGACAACATTGGGAACATGATTAAGCGTAGTAACAGAATCTATACCAATTCCATCAATGGTCTGGCAAGACATGACATTGAGATATTGAAAAAGAATCGCAAGGGGGTTGAAAAGATTTCCCGTGAAATAGACGACTTAAAGAACAACGTATTCTATTTCATTAAAAATTTGGATGAATCCAGTGTGGGCGGTGCCAGTAATTTCTATATCAATCTACTGGGGCTATTGCAAGACATATCCCAATCTCTTGAATATATTTCTACCCTAGGGCACAAACATGTGCACAACAATCACAAGAAATTAAAATATACACAGATCAAAGAGCTAAAGGAACTTGATATTACGCTAGAAGATCTTTTAAGTAATACCCAAGGAATCTTTCAATCCAGAAATTTTGGACAAATAGAATCTATTCTGAGACAACGGGAAGATTTATTCAATATGGTTTCGGATAAGATTGAAAAGCAAGTTGCTCGTACACGTACTGAAGAATCCAGTCCTAAGAATACCACTTTATACTTCTCACTTCTGACTGAAACTAAAGACTTGGTAAAATCCACCTTAAAGTTGTTGGAACTTTACTATAGTGAGCATGATAGTACAGTGGAACCCGCTAGAATAGAAAAAAGCGGATAAAACTGGTTAGTCTATTTTCTGTAGAAGTTCATTTCGTCCATATATTTCCAAACTTTCTCAGGAAGTAGGGGTCTCACATTTTTACCCAAACCATGTTCTCTTCTGATAAAGGAAGATGAAATCTCCATAATAGGCGCATCGACTTGACGAATCTTGGGATGATCCAATAATTTTGATACGGTCTTTCCTTCAGATATTCTAGGATACACGAAAATCTCATGATTTTCAAGAATAACCTCATAGTTCTTCCATTTATGGAAGCTTTTTAGATTGTCCTCACCCATAATCAAGGCAAAGCGATGTGTACCTAGGTATTCTTCATACAAATAGGTAAGCGTATTGATGGTATAATTGGGTTGGGGTAGATTAAATTCTATTTTACTCGGCTTTAGCTTAGGATAGTCTGCCAACGCTTCATACACCATCTGATAACGATGATGGTTGTCAAGCAAAGATTGATTGGTTTTAAAAGGACTTTGCGGAGTTATCACAAACCAGACCTCATCCAAATCCGAGAACTCGACCATGTGGTTGGCCAAGACCAAATGTCCTATGTGAATAGGATTGAAAGTTCCAAAAAACAATCCGATTCGCTTCATGTCATCTACTCTTCTTCCGATTGAGCTTGAACGAACTCAGCCACCAGTTTATGGGATTCCTCAAAGGCCTTGTCCAAATCGTAGTTTTTAATCACTTTATCAAATTGGGGAGCGGTTGCCAACTCCACGGAGGCTTTTGCCACCCTCATGTTGATTTTGTCCTCACTCTCCGTGCTTCGTTTTTTGAGTCGGATTTTCAGCTCATCGACACTGGGCGGTTTTACAAAAACGGCCAAGGTTTCGTTTGGAAACTTTTTCTTGATGCGTAATCCACCTACCACGTCAATATCAAATATTACATTCTTTCCTTCCGCCCAAAGACGCTCTACCTCACTCTTCAAGGTGCCATAAAAATTGTCTCGATACACCTCTTCCCATTCCAAAAAATCGTCATTTTTAATATGTTGTTTGAATTCTTTGGTGGATATGAAGTAATAATTGACCCCATCTCTCTCTTCTCCCCTTGGAGGCCTTGAGGTAGCGGAAACAGAAAAGGCCAAATTGAGTTCGGGCTGTTTTAAAAGATGTCTTACAATGGTGGTTTTTCCACTACCTGAAGGTGCCGAAAAAATAATGAGTTTTCCGCCCTTGCTCATAGTACATTCAACATTTGTTCCTTAATCTTCTCCAACTCATCTTTCATTTGAACCACCAATTGTTGCATAGGAGCATAATTGGCCTTAGACCCTATAGTATTGATTTCCCTTCCGATTTCCTGTGCAATAAACCCTAATTTTTTTCCATTGGAATCCTCAGAATGCAAGGTGGTATCAAAGTATTCCAAATGATTGGCCAATCGTACTTTTTCCTCAGTGATATCGTATTTCTCCAAATAGTAAATAAGCTCTTGTTCAAATCGATTCGAGTCCACCTCAACTTTAAGTTCGGATAAGGCCCTATTTAAACGCTCTCTTATGGTATGCTGACGTTCAGGGTCAATTTTTTTTATGTCCTCTAGCAAGCTACCCAAAGTTTTTAGTCGGAGTTTAAAATCAGCTTCCAAAACACTTCCCTCCTTTTGACGAAAGCTATTTATTTTCAACAAGGCTTCTCGCATGGCTTCCTTTATGGATTCGTATTCCCTTTCATCAATATCATCCTTATCGCTGCGAAGGGTATCGGGCATGCGCAATGCCAATTCCAAGAGCTTAATGGGTTCTCCATCTGTTATGGAACCCAACTGCTCCATATATTTTTTTACTACGCCTTGATTGATTTCTGAAGTGGTTTCTTCTCCTGTGATTTCCACATAAAGCCCTAAATCTACTTTACCTCTGGAAAGGCCATCGGCAATCATTTTTCTCAATTCCAGTTCTTTCTCGCGATATATTTGCGGGATTCTGGTATTTATATCCAGATTTTTACTATTCAATGACTTTATTTCAACGGTAATTTTTTTGGAAGGAAGCTGTACCACGTGCTTTCCAAAGCCTGTCATGGACTGAATCATGTGGAGTAATGAATTTTGACAAAGGTAACCAAAATAGCCTACGCCCTTTCTGTTTAAAAAAAGACCTTAAAAATATTGGTTAAGCAAACTATTCCAGTTCCCTTACCCAGATATTCCGATAGCTCACCCTGCTATTATCCCTATGGTCTTGAAGCATTAAGGGTGCTTTTCCGTGCGCTTCATATTTAGGCCAACCTATATATTTAATGGTCCCTTCGATTTCAAAATGGTCTTGGACCAAAACTCCGTTGTGAATTACGGTAACTGTGGCGGGTTCAGCGATATTTCCTCCTTTGGTAAACTTGGGAGCATGAAAAATGATATCATACCTATTCCATTCCCCAGTGGGTACGGAAGCCATGGCCAATGGAACTCCCTGCTTGTATACCGAACCTACTTGACCATTCACGTAAGTCGGATTATCATTGTTATCCAAAATCTGGACTTCATAGCGTTGCTGAATAAATACCCCACTATTGGCTCGGTTTTGACCTTCCCTTTGGATTTCGCTCGGAGATTTCCATTCCAAATGCAGTTGGAAGCTTCCAAAATTTCGCTTGGTCTGAATATTTCCTGTTTTATCTTTAACGGTCATACTCCCGTCCTTGTTCAGATGCCATTTCACATCAGTACTGTCAACAGAACTAATCCATTGTTCAAAATTACTGCCATCAAAAAGTACGATGGCGTCACTGGGAGGCGCTCCATTCTTTCCTGGGGTAACCTTTGGAGGGACAGGCTCATAGAATTCGGTGGCTTCCGGCGTAGTGGGTTCTTTTTCCTGACCTTTTACAAAACCAATAATCAAAATTAACGCTGCGAAAAAGGTGAATACTTGTTTGGACATCTTACAATTCTTTAATCTTAATATTTCTATATCCGATTACAATAGGCTCTCCATGATCTTGCAATACAATCTTTCCAGTTTTATATTTTCCGAAGGCTTCCCAATCGGCAAACTTTGACTCCGCCACCATGGCATCCCAAGCTTCCCCATTAACGGGAAATTCGGTAATCTTTGTTCCATTCAATACCACGTTTCCTTCATTGGTATCATGATTTATTGTAATTAAGTAATGATTCCATTCCCCAACCGGTTTTACCACATCTTGAGCTGGAGATACCATATCGTAGAGGGCTCCTGCCTGATGGCTAGTCCCATTCTTCGCATCTGGATGTGATACGTTATCCAAAACCTGTATCTCAGGTCCCGTAAGATAGGGTTCGTTATATTTTTCATCCTCAACTACGCCCCACATAATACCGCTATTGGCTCCACTGTTCACCATCCATTCTATGGAAAGTACAAAATTGGTATACTCCTTATCGGTTATCATGTTGAAACGTTCTCCGTCCTTTCGGGCTTCGGAAATCTTGTTTAATAGCATAGCTCCGTCTTGTAGGGACCACGCTTTTTCGATCTCTCGCCCGGAGTACACATGCCATCCATCCCAGGAGGTGCCATCAAACAAAATGGTCCATTCCGATTCTTTTTCAGTGGAAACTTCAGGTGTTTCCTGTTCTTCAGTAGATTCCACTTTTGGTTTTTCTTTACATGAAAAGGCCAAGATCAAAACTAGAAGCAAACTTATTTTTTTCATAATCCAAGTATTCTTTTAAGCTTATCGGTATCCGTGTCCGCGCCTGCAAAGTCATCAAAAGTCTTTGTGGTCGCCTCAATAATATGGTCAGCAATAAACTTAGCTCCTTCCCGAGCTCCTTGTTCTGGACTCTTTATGCAACATTCCCATTCCATTACCGCCCAAACATCGCAGCCATATTGGGTCAGTTTGGAAAAAATGGTCTTAAAGTCAATTTGCCCATCACCCAAGGAACGATAACGTCCAGCTCGGTCTCCCCAGTCGTTATAACCGCCGAAGGCTCCTTTTTTTCCTGTAGGATTAAACTCTGAATCCTTTACGTGGAACGATTTGATGAATTCATGATAGTGATCAATGTAGGTGATGTAGTCCAATTGCTGAAGTACAAAATGGCTTGGGTCGTATAGTATATTTACCCGTTTATGGTTGCCTGTTGCTTCCAAGAAGCGTTCAAAGGTATCGCCATCATGCAAATCTTCACCAGGGTGTATCTCATAACACACATCCACCCCTTCTTCGTCAAAATGATTCAAAATGGGCATCCATCGATTTGCCAATTCCTCAAAACCCATTTCTACCAATCCAGGAGGTCTTTGAGGCCAAGGATGAGCAGTATGCCAAAGTAGGGCACCAGAAAATGTGGCGTGGGCACTTATCCCCAGCCTTCTGCTGGCAGTAGCTGCTTTTTTAACCGTTTCAATTGCCCATTGTGTTCTTTCTTTAGGTTTCCCTTTCAAATGGTCGGGAGCAAAATTATCGAACATAATATCGTAGGCAGGATGTACCGCTACCAACTGTCCCTGAAGATGTGTGGAAAGTTCTGTAATCTCCAGCCCATACGAATTGATTTTTCCCTTGAGTTCATCACAATAGTCCTGACTTTCGGCTGCCTTATCCAAGTCGATAAGAAATGATTCCCATGTTGGAATTTGGATTCCTTTATACCCTAAATCGGAAGCCCATTTACATAACCCATCCAAACTATTAAATGGTGCTTCACTGTCTACAAATTGGGCAAGAAAAACAGCAGGTCCTTTTATTGTTTTCATATTGGTCAAATTATGATTCAGAGATTACTTTGTTTCTCTGTTCAAGAAATTAGATGAATCAACGCTTATTTTACAGGAAGGTTAAATATAGCCATTCAATTAGAATTAAAATAGCTCTAATACTGTTGAATTTTTGTTTCTCCGTTCTTTCTTAATGCTTCAATTGGTTATCTTAGGACCTTTAACAGCATGAACCCAAATTTTATCCTTATTCAAAATTCTAACTTTAATGGAAAATGCTTCCGCCCAAGAATTGTGGACTGACTTTCTAAATTCTGAGTCAAACTCTTTCACCGAGGGTACTCCCAAAGTCATTCATTTTTGCGACAATGAAAAAGATGCCAATATCTGTTCGGAATTGGTCGACAAGGAAATCAAACGTGCCTCATCCCATTCTTTGCTGGGGATGCAGCTGCGGAAAGAGGTGCTTCCCAAAATCGGTGACTTAGCCATTGTAACCGATTGGAAGGGTGTCGCCCAAAGTATTATCCGCACCACTTCGGTTCGTCTCATTCCTTATTTTGCCATCCGGGAAGAACATGCCCGTATGGAAGGTGAAGGAGATAAGAGCTTGGCGTATTGGAAAAAAGTGCACTGGGATTATTACACTCGAGAACTTGCAGAGTTTGGTAAAGTGCCTAGGGAAAGCATGATTGTGGTCTTTGAGCAGTTTGAGAAACTGTATTCAAAATAAAAAGGCCGAATACATTCAACCTTCATACCAATATCAATATAGGGACAGCTCTTAATCCAGTTCTATCCAGATATTTCCTTGCTTGTTTGATTCTACTGTACTTTCAATGAAGTTAAGACCTCGAACACCGTCCAACATGGTTGGAAATTCTCCATCATTGTAAGCTTCGCCTCGAATAGCCTTTGCCACACCCAGATAAATATTGGCCATCGCATCAAATATTCCTTCTGGATGCCCTGGTGGTAATTTAGTACCATCTAAAGACAATTCTGAATTATAGGCATGCCCAGGTTTGTAAACCTGTAGGGGTTCTGTATCACTTAGTTTGTACAAAAAATTTGGGTTTTCCTGCTCCCATCGGAATGCCCCCTTTTCACCATAAATGGCAATCGCCAACCCATTTTCTTCTCCCGTTGCCACCTGACTACTTCGAATCACACCTTTGACGTGTTGGTCCATCCGTATCAAAACCGTGCCATCCACGTCCATTTGATTATCATCATACAAATAGTTGAAATCGCATAGTAAAGATTTCACCTGTAGCCCTGTGGTAAATTCAATCATATTAAAGGCATGGACTCCAATATCTCCCATACAGGAACTGATTCCCGCCTTTTTGGGGTCCAATCTCCAAACCGAAGAGCGTTTTTCCTTGTCATGGATAATGCTGTTAATCCAACCTTGGTAGTAACGGGCGTCCACCTTGTGGATTTTACCTAATTCCCCAGCTTTTATCATTTCCCGCATTTGGCGAACCATGGGGTAGCCGGTATACGTGTGGGTCACTGCGAACACCTTTTTAGCCTTGGCCAAAGTTGCCTGCAGAATTTTGGCCTCCTCATAATTGGTGGTCATTGGTTTTTCGCAGATTACATGAAACCCATTTTCTAACAGCTTTTTGGCCATGGGAAAATGCAAGAAGTTCGGAGTAAGCACGGAACAAACTTGAATGCGTTCCTCTTCTGGAAGTTTCAGCTCGGCTTCAATTAATGCATCCAAATCTGCATAAACTCGACCTGTTGGAATATCAATTTCCTTGGCAAATGCTACGCTTTCCTCATGAGCGGCATTGAACACCCCACCTGTGATTTCATAATTATCATTTATGTAAGCAGCTACACGGTGTAGCACTCCAATCAAGGAATCGCCTCCCCCACCAAGTATTCCAAGCTTAATTTTTTTTGGCATATCGATTAATCTTTATATTCTATTTTTTCGTTCTTGAATAAAAGCATGAAAAGTATCAAAACCACAAAAGCAAAAATAGCGGGGAACGTCCAAATATTGGTCCATTCATGAACGTTTTCGGAAACCAAATATGAGTCCGTAATTTTTCCAGCCACCCAGAAACCAATCAGCATACCCACACCGTAGGTAGCCAATGTGATTAGACCTTGCGCTGCACTCTTGTATTTTTCTCCAGCTTTGGAATCCGTGTAAATTTGGCCTGATACAAAGAAGAAATCATAACAAATTCCATGAAGGGCAATTCCAACAATCAACATAAAGGCCAACTCCCCCGCATCTCCAAAAGCAAACAACAAATATCTTACGGTCCAGGCCAACATCCCTGCCAAAATGGTCATCTTGAAACCAAACTTCTTGAAAAAGAACGGCAATAACAACATGAAAAGTACTTCCGAAATCTGTCCGATGGTCATTTTCCCAGCTGGATTTGACACTCCAATCTCCCCTAAGAACTGGCCTGCGTGTTGGTAGTAAAAGGCCAGTGGGATACATATCAGTACCGACGCGATGAAAAATATCAAGAAGTTCCTATCCTTTAACAGCTTTAGGGCTTCCAATCCTAGGATATCTGAAATCGTTACTTTATCATCCTTGGAAGATTTTGGAGGCGTTTTAGGTAAAGTAAAACTAAAAACTCCCAATAAGGCTGATGCTCCTGCTACCATTAAAAAGGTATTTTTCAAAAGCCCTTCCTGAACCCCTGCTTCGCTATCCCATCCGAAGAAACTAATAGCAAGTCCTGCCACAATCCAACCTATAGTTCCAAACACACGAACAAAGGCAAATTCTTTAGAAGGGTCTTTCATTTGGTTAAAGGCTACAGAATTCACCAAAGCCAAGGTTGGCATATACGCAATCATATAGCCGTAGACATAAGGAATGAAAACCGAAATGTCCGAGGCGTTAGCCAACTGATACATGATAAAGGCTCCAATCAAATGCAATATTCCGAGCACTTTTTCTGCATTAAAATATCGGTCACATATCAGTCCAATAATAAATGGAGCAATAATAGCTCCCCAAGATTGGCTTGAGTATGCACTAGCTATTTCCACACCACTTGCATTCAAGGTATTTGGCAAATAAATGCCCATGGTGACAAACCATCCGCCCCAAATGAAAAATTCTAGGAACATCATGAAGGACAGCTGAAATTTTGCTATTGAATTCATATAAATAGTACGTTAGTTGATTTATCTTTTGTAAAAAATGTAATCCAACGGTATTGGTTCTATTTTAGAGGCTCTAAGGTCCGCCAAAATTTGCCCTCGGTGGTGTGTCGCATGATTCACTATATGAAATAGGATATCTTTTATTTCGTTGCCATAAGCTCTTCCCTCGGTGCTTACATAATCAATTCGTCTGTTGAAATCATCTGTATTGGTGATAATTTCAAACGAGGTTCGTTGGTTGTCATAATGGATATCATTCCATGCCTTGGGCTTGTGTTTTTCCCATACTTCAAATTCTGGTGAAGTATCTAAAATCCTATGATTCCAAACGTGATGGGCATTCAAGATATGATTGAACAGTTCAACACTCTTTTTGGGCAACTTATCCATTTGGTCAAATTGCTCTATCAATTGCTTGTTGCAATAGAAGTTGTAGTCAAAAAGTTGTTGTAAAAATCCCTTCATACACTTTTGGAATGGTTCACATGGATTGTCCCGTCACCTTTAAAAGTAATTCTTTAGTGGCTAAAATACCTTCGGCTTCCCCTAGCTCATCCCCTTCATATTCCACCCCAACGTATCCGGTGTATCCAGCATCGCTCACAATCTTCATCATTCGAGCGTAGTCCGTATTCGTTTCATTTCCTTCTTGATCAAAATCATGCGACTTTGCACTAACAGCTTTGGCATACGGCATTAACTCTTGAATTCCTTGGTATCTATCATATTCCTCTATGCAAGCCGAGGAGAAATACGAACCATCCTCACGTTTTACACAGAAGTTACCAAAATCAGGTAGGGTACCACAATTAGGTAGGTCCACTTGTTTTATCACATCCACCAACATCTGCGCGTGAGATGAAAAACCACCATGGTTCTCGACAATTACATTGATGTTTTTGGTTTTGGCATAATTGGATAATTGTGTAAGTCCATCAACGGACGCAGTGGTCCATTCTTCGGCAACCTTACTCCCCATCAAATTGACTCTAACAGAATGGCATCCCAATTCAGCTGCTGCATCCACCCACTTAAAATGGTTTTCGACGGCGGCCTTTCTTTCCATCTCATCTGCTGCTGAAAGGTCTCCCTCATGATCAATCATGATAATCAAATTTTCCAAACCGTGCTTCTTACTTTCGGCCTTAGATCTTTGCACAAAATGTTGCATGGCTTCTTCAGAAAAACCTTTTGTATTGGGTTCGTTCTCGTAGAGTTGATTTACATATTCCAGGCCGGTAAAACCCCATTCTTTTGCCTTGGAAGCAAACATATAAGGATCCATTCCTTCCTCCTTTATCATCCTATGGATAGACCATTGGGCCAAAGACAATTTTAACATGGGTGCAGTTTTAACCTCTTCTTTTGTCACCACCTCTTCTTTTTCCTTTTGTTTGGGCTTGCAAGAATGTATTCCAAATACGGATATGGCCACTCCCACTTGAAGGGTCCCTTGAACAAAATCTCTTCGCTTCATATAGTTGGATTGTTGAATCTTTAAAGGAATAGAAAAACTACAACGTTATAGTATCATATTCTCAATAAACATAGGGTTTAAATGTAGAAAATTAATTTAATAATTAATACATTTATGGAATAAACAATTCGGAATACATGAGTAAGTTTTATTACAATGAAGAACAGGAATCTTATGATGCCATAGTCGTAGGAACTGGGATTAGTGGAGGCTGGGCAGCAAAGGAACTCTGCGAAAATGGTTTGAAGACTTTGGTATTGGAGCGAGGAAGAATGGTAAAGCACAGGGAAGATTATCCAACTGCCAATATGGATCCTTGGGATTTTCCTAATGCAGGTGAAGCCACATTGGAAGATCTAGCGAAGCAAGAAAAACAAGCTAGAACAGGTTATACCGTAAAGAAGGCTTCCCAGCATTGGTTTGTAAATGATTTGGAACATCCATACAATGAAGTAAAGCGCTTTGACTGGATGCGAGGATATCATGTGGGTGGGCGCTCTATTATGTGGGGACGCCATAGTTATAGGTGGAGTGAAATGGATTTCGAAGCCAACGGCAAGGAAGGTGTTGCCGTGGATTGGCCAGTACGATATAAAGATATCGCTCCTTGGTACGATAAAGTCGAATCTTATATTGGGGTATCAGGAGAATTGTTGGGACTTCCCCAACTTCCAGATGGGAAATTTGAGCCCATGATGGAACTTAACTGCGTAGAGGATTTTGTTCGTGGAAAAGTTGCGGAACATTTTGATGGCCGAGTAATAACGGCAGGAAGGGTAGCTCATATTAACAGTGACAAACGTTTTGAAGGGGATGGAAGGGTTCGTTGTCAATACAGAAACCGTTGTGTTCGTGGATGTCCATTTGGAGCATACTTTAGTAGTGTTTCATCTACTCTGCCGGCCGCGGAAAGAACGGGAAATATGACTTTAAGACCTGATTCCATTGTGCATGAAGTCATTTATGATCCAAATACCAAAAAGGCTACTGGTGTCAAAGTAATAGATAGACTTACCAAAGAAGAATTTGAATTTAAGGCCAAAGTGATTTTCCTATGCGCTTCCGCAGTGGCCTCAACCTCTATATTAATGCAGTCTAAATCGGACCGTTTTCCAGATGGATTGGGCAACGATAGTGGGGAGTTGGGTCATAACCTTATGGACCACCACTTTAAAGCCGGAGCTGAAGGAAAAATGGATGGTTTTGATGATAAATATTACAAAGGCAGAAAACCTAACGGCATTTACATTCCTAGATTCCGAAATATAGGCGGGTCGAGCAATATGAAGAATTTTACCAGAGGGTATGGTTATCAGGGAGGAGCCGGAAGAGATAACTATGAAGATTTAGTGGCCGAGGCATCTTTTGGAAAAGAACTAAAAGAAGGTATTTTGAAGCCGGGGGGCTGGACGATGAACATGCTTGGTTTTGGTGAAATACTTCCTTACCATGAAAACAAAATGACCCTGGATTACGACAAAAAGGACCAATGGGGATTGCCTACGGTTACCTTTGATGCCGAAATTAAGGAGAACGAGCTTGAAATGCGAAAAGACATGCAAGAGCAAGCCGCTGCCATGTTAGAGAAATCTGGAGCTAGGGATATAGAAACCTATGATGAAACCTATGCCTTGGGTCTGGGTATCCATGAGATGGGTACCGCACGAATGGGTCGCAATCCAAAAACGTCGGTATTAAATGGATTCAACCAAGTACACGCTTGTAAGAATGTGTATGTTACCGATGGTGCCTTTATGACCTCTGCCAGTTGTGTTAACCCATCCCTAACCTATATGGCATTTACCGCTAGAGCAGCTAATCATGCTGCACAAGAACTTAAAAAAGGAAATATCTGATGGAAAGAAGAAAAGCACTTAAAAATATGGGGATGGCCTTTGGCTATAGCTTAGCAGCTCCCACATTAATTGGATTGGTCCAAAGTTGTAACTCAAAAAAAGTTCTGGACTGGGCTCCACAGTTTATGACTCAGGATGAAGGTGTTGGCTTGCATACCCTTGTGGATATTATTCTGCCCAAAACAGATACTCCTTCCGCAACGGAGATGAACGTTCATGTATTCATAGATCAGTTCGCCAAAGATGTGCTTCCTCCGGAGCATCAGGATTTTTTAAAGTTGGGAATGGACAAATTTTTCGGAAAAGTTCTTTCAGATACCCAAAAAGAAAGTTTAGCTGAATTGAATGAAGAGGATTTCACCCCTGCTTTGAGCACCTATTTAAAGAAACGGACCAAAGATGTGGAAGAAGCTCATGATAAGGCCATCGGAGAATATTTCATGGCTATTGAACAAAATGGCAGTGCTGTGTTGGACGACGAGATTGCACGATACATGTTCGCAAATTCAGTTAGGGACATTTCAGTATGGGCTTATAAAAACTCTGAGTACGTTGGCGAGGAGGTATTGGCTTATCTACCTATTCCAGGTCAGTATGTGCCCTGTGATACAACTGAAGCCCTTACAGAAGGAAAGGCATGGTCCTTATCCTAAAAAGGATACTTTAAGATTTAAAAAAAGTCCTTCGTTTGAAGGACTTTTTTATTTTCAGACATAAAAAACACCCCGGAAGTTTGTTTCTTGGGGTGAAACTTTCCGAGGCGCTTTAATCAATAAACACTATCACATACTGATAAGTTCAGTATTAAACTATGATCCGCACATTAGGCAATCGTCATCTGCTTGACCTTCCTTGGCACGTGCGATCATCTCTTTCATCTCTTCAGGTGTCATGGGTTGAATATCCACTTCCTGTTGACTCACCGGGGTGGTTTGCACTTGAATCGTCTCTGCACCGGTTGTGGTAGCAGCTGTGACTTCCGCTTCTGCCGCAACACTTACCGGAACTTCTTTCTTCTTTGTATTGTCCAAAGTAAATTTAATGGCGTCTACTGCAGCTTTGGTTCTTAGGTAATACATTCCTGTCTTCAAGCCGCTTTTCCAAGCATAGAAATGCATAGACGTAAGCTTGGCATAGTTGGCATTCTCCATGAACAAGTTCAACGACTGGCTCTGATCAATGAAATACCCTCTCTGACGACTCATATCAATGATGTCTTTCATACTGAGTTCCCAAACGGTTTGATATAATTCCTTGATATCGTCTGGAATTACATCAATATGTTGAATGGAACCATTGGCGCGCATTAATTCTTGCTTCAGATTTTCATTCCATAGACCCAGTTTCACCAAATCTTCCAAAAGATGCTTGTTTACCACGATAAATTCTCCAGACAACACTCTACGTGTATAAATATTGGAAGTATATGGCTCAAAGCATTCGTTGTTACCCAAGATTTGGGAAGTGGAAGCTGTAGGCATCGGTGCAACCAAAAGGGAATTTCTTACCCCATTTTTCTTAACATCTTTTCGAAGTTTCCCCCAATCCCATCTTCCTGAAAGTTCCTCGTCCTTTATCCCCCAAAGATTGTGCTGAAACTCCCCATTAGATATTGGAGAACCTTTATAGCTGGAATAAGCTCCCTCTTCCTTTGCTTCCTCCATGGAAGCGGTTACAGCGGCAAAGTATAGGGTCTCGAAAATATCTTGGTTCAATTGCTTGGCCTCATCACTGGTAAAGGGCAGTCTTAGCATGATAAATGCATCGGCTAATCCCTGGACCCCTAATCCAATAGGCCTGTGTCTCATGTTCGAGTTTTCAGCCTCCTTCACCGGATAATAGTTTCGATCAATTACTCGGTTCAAGTTTTTGGTAACCCTTTTAGTAACCTTAAAAAGTTCTTTGTGGTCAAACTTTCCGTTCTTGACGAACATGGGCAAAGCAATGGAAGCCAAATTACATACCGCCACTTCATCGGGAGAGGTGTATTCCAAAATCTCAGTACATAGGTTGGAAGAGCGGATAGTTCCCAAATTCTTTTGGTTACTCTTCCTATTGGCGGCATCCTTGTAAAGCATATAAGGCGTACCTGTTTCAATTTGAGACTCTAAAATCTTCTCCCACAATTCCCGAGCCTTGATGGTCTTTCTTCCTTTTCCTTCTGATTCGTACTTCAGATAGAGCGCATCAAAGTCCTCACTGTGATTGTTGAAAAGGTCTGGGCACTCGTTAGGACACATCAAAGTCCACTCAGCATCAGCCTCTACTCTTTTCATGAACAAATCCGGAATCCACATCGCGTAGAATAAATCCCTAGCCCGCATTTCTTCTTTTCCATGATTTTTCTTCAAATCCAAAAAGTCGAAAATATCAGCATGCCATGGTTCTACATATATCGCAAAGCTTCCCTTTCTCTTTCCTCCTCCTTGATCTACGTAACGAGCTGTATCATTAAATACACGCAACATAGGAACTATCCCATTGGAGGTTCCATTGGTTCCAGCTATATAGGACCCCGTAGCTCGGATGTTATGAATAGATAGACCTATTCCTCCCGCGGATTGCGAAATTTTTGCTGTTTGCTTTAAGGTATCATAAATCCCATCTATGCTATCATCTTTCATGGTCAACAGAAAGCATGAAGACATTTGTGGTTTTGGTGTGCCCGAATTAAAAAGTGTGGGAGTAGCATGGGTAAAGTACTTCTTGGACATGAGCTCATATGTCTCAACTGCTGCATCCAAATCATCCAAATGAATTCCCACCGCCACACGCATTAGCATGTGCTGAGGTCTTTCAGCGATTTTACCGTTTAACTTTAATAGGTAAGAGCGCTCCAAAGTTTTAAAACCGAAATAATCGTAGCCAAAGTCTCGGTTATAAATAATTGTGGAGTCTAATTTTTCTGCGTTTTCAGAAATTACCTTATAGACCTCATCAGATAGAAGAGGGGCTTCCTTACCAGTACGAGGATTTATATATTCGTACAAATCCTTCATGGTTTCTGAGAAGGACTTTTTAGTATTCTTATGTAGGTTGGAAACAGAAATACGAGCGGCCAACTTTGCGTAGTCTGGATGTGTTGTGGTCATGGTTGCTGCTATTTCAGCGGCCAAATTATCCAGCTCCGAGGTGGTGACACCATCATATAATCCTTCAATAACTCTCATGGCAACCTTGACCGGGTCCACGAGGCCATTGAGGCCATAACAAAGTTTTCTAACTCTAGCCGTGATTTTATCGAACATCATCGGCTCTTTTCTTCCATCTCTTTTTACTACATACATGCGCTACAATTGTTTATGTGATACTTTCTAATTGGTTTGGCCAATAACATTGTTAAAATTTTAACACTTGAGGTTAAGGTCATAAAAACCCTCGATGGGCAACCGAGGGTTCTTTGGTGGGCTATTTAAAAATCAGCATCAAAGCTTATTTTCTGTGAATCGGCATCTTTCTCCTTGTTGAGAACACCCGCTTTTTGATATTCGGAAACCCTCTTTTCAAAGAAATTGGTTTTTCCTTGAAGGGAAATCATATCCATAAAATCAAATGGATTGGTTGAGTTGTAAACTTTTTCACACTGCAATTCCACCAAAAGCCTATCGGTTACAAACTCCAAATATTGAGTCATCAACTTGGCATTCATACCAATCAAACTAACAGGCAAGGATTCCGTTATAAATTCTCTCTCGATATTCAACGCGTCAACGATAATATCGGTTATACGCTCTTTAGGTACTTTATTGATCAAGTGATTGTTATGCAAGTGCACCGCATAGTCGCAGTGCATGCCCTCGTCTCTTGAAATCAATTCATTGGAGAAGGTCAATCCAGGCATCAATCCTCTTTTCTTCAACCAAAAAATGGAACAGAAAGCACCAGAGAAGAAGATTCCCTCAACAGCGGCAAAAGCGATTAGACGTTCCGCAAAGCTTGGCGATTCTATCCACTTTAATGCCCAATCTGCCTTTTTCTTGATGGCCGGAAAATTTTCTATGGCTTTGAACAAAATGCCTTTCTCCTTTTCATCTTTCACGTAGGTGTCAATCAACAAAGAATAGGTTTCTGAGTGGATGTTTTCCATCATGATTTGAAAACCATAGAAAAATTTAGCCTCGGAATATTGAACTTCGTTTACAAAGTTTTCGGCAAGATTTTCGTTGACTATGCCATCCGAAGCAGCAAAAAATGCCAAAATGTGTTTGATGAAATATCGCTCATCATCGTTCAATTTGTTGTTCCAATCCGTTAAATCCTGGTGCAGGTCAATCTCCTCCGCAGTCCAAAAACAAGCCTCACATTTCTTGTACCAATCCCACAAATCGTGGTGCTGTATTGGAAAAATTACAAATCGGTCTTCATTTTCTTGCAAGATAGGCTCTACTGCTGCTGACATAGTTGTTTAAATAAGAATTTAGTAATACTGGATTGAAAATCTCCCTGCGAATAGGGCTAACAAAGATTTAAAAATGTGATCAGATTGTAAAGTTTGTTTGAGTAAATAGAGCTCAAAGTTTTTAACACAACTTGTTGAAATCTAGGCTGGCACGTGATGTTTGCTGACTTTACGAAAGTCGTTGGTTGTCCATAATTTTTTTGTAAACCTTGAACAACAAAAAAAGACCAAAGCGTATAAATTAATATACGGCCTTGGCCTTACTTACTTATGAAAATTGCTTACGTGTTCGTTTTATGATTCCATTACCAAATTGTACGGCCGTTCCCAAGTTTTCAAGCCTTCTCTTTATAGTTTTTAGGTAGTTCCCCCAAAACCTAAAACCAAATTTAAAAGTTGAAAACAATAAGAATTATTTTTTAAGCAGTTCCACTCATGAGGTTGGTTGCCCTGGCCGTACGTTTTCTGGTAATGTCAAAGATCGTATTGAAAAGCGATTTTATTGTTTAACCGCTAATTCTTTCCATTCTGGTTCTATTTTCAACTCTTTCTGTTCTGCCGATGCTGCGATAATCAGCATAACAATCAAAATCAAAAAAAGAATAACACATTTTCTCATTTCTACAGTCTGGTGAGGTTATGGAATACAAGGTAAAAAGACAAACCCTAGTGGCACTGTTCATATGTATGGACGACATAAATTCTTGTATAAATGGCGTAATTCATCAAGCGAAAAATCAGAAATCACAGAAAAAATACATAGTCGTAGCAGAAAAAACGGACAAAATCACCTCATGCCCTTTTTTCTTCCATTTATAAGCATTATATGTCCAATAGCACATAATTTTAAAATGGTTGAACAGAAAATTATACATTTGATTATTAGCAATAACCCCGACACATGTTAGAAGCTGTAATCGTAGATGATGAGGTCAAAGCGCTCCAAAGTTTGAGCTGGGAATTGACCAATTTAAGTGATGAGGTTGATATCATCGCTTCTTTTACTGACGCCCATGAAGCATTGAACTACTTGGAAGAGAATACCCCGGATTGTCTGTTTTTGGATATTGAAATGCCAGCAATGGACGGATTTCAGTTTATAAAAACGCTCAAAAACAAGAATTTCCCCGTGGTGATTACCACAGCCTACAATCAATATGCACTTCAAGCGCTTAAAAATGAAGCTATTGATTACCTGCTGAAACCCATTGACACGGATGATTTGAAACTTACCATTTCCAAAATAAAGAAATTCAACGCCAGAAATTATACTGCGGAAAAACTAGAAAAAATTCTTCTGAATTTCAATGCAGAGTCCCCAAGTAAAAAGATAACCATCAATACTGATGGTAAATTGGTATTTTTACATAGCGATGATATCCTTTATGCCGAATCCGATGGAAATTACAGTACAATTTTCCTAAGTGACGGTCAAAAGATACTGTTGACTAAGAAACTAAAGGAGGTAAACAATCTGTTACCTGACCATAGTTTTTTCAGAATTCATAATTCGTACATCATCAACCTCAACAAGATAAAGGAATTTCTAAAAACGGACGGGTACGTTGTATTGGAATCCAATCATAAAATTCCTGTTTCGCGGCAGAAGAAATCCGATTTTTTGGACCTACTGTAAGAGCAATAAGAAACTGTTATTTATTTGTTGAACAAAGCCAAATTTACCAAGCACCCTTTAGGGGTCTTTTTTCTGTTCCAATTCTTTCTTTGGCCCACCCTTCACGTCCATTCCCAAAACATTTCTGAGGACTTCAAGGAAAGAGTCGAAATACTCACCAAAACCAAACCTAAGACCTATTTGAAACTCGAAACCGAGTTAGAAAAGGTGCGATGGGATACCACTTTGATGCGCTACTTTACCAATCAGTCCAGGCAAGAAAATTATTTGGAAGGTATGGCTTTTGGTCTTAACCAAATTGGCACAAAATATAGAAACACTTCCCAATATAAAAAGGCCGCCGACCTCCATCAGGAAGCCCTGGAAATATCCGAAAAAATCAACAATGTAGAATTTCAAGTTCTAAGCCTGAATATGCTTGGTGTGGTGTATCGTAGGACTGATGCCATAAAAACCGGTTTGGATTTTCATCAAAAGGCACTGGAAATGGCTGAAAATGTCAAGGACCCATCCCATCATATAAAAAGACACATCAATATCTCATTGAACTCTATTGGTAATCTCTATCAAAGTTTGGAACAATATGACCTTGCCATTACCCAATTCCAAAGGGCGCTTAAACTTGAGGGTGAGCTGAACAATAAACTTGGGTTGGCCATTAATCACCAAAACATTGGGGAATGTTTGGAACTTAAAGAGGACTTGGAAGGTGCACTTGAAAATTACAGAAAGTCCTTGGCATATAATGAGGAAATCAATTCAGATTTTGGTCGCACCATTTGCAAAAATGCCTTGGCGCGTGTATATCTAAAACAAGCTATGCCCTATGCGGCTTTGGTGTTATTGGAACCCTTGCATGAGGTTGCTCAAAGGAATGGGGATTTCTTCATTACCTCCTCTGTTTTTATCAATACGGGTTGGGCCCATACCGAGCTCGGCAATTACAAAAAGGCGGAAAATTTTATCAATCAGGGTATCACTATGGCGCAAAATCATAATATGCCCAGCAATGTTCTCTATGGATATCAAAAACTATCGGATTTTCAGCTTGCCAAGGGCAATTACCAAAAAGCCTACGAATACTACAAAAAGGCAGATGAATATGAAGATGAAATTGCCAGTGCCACCAATCTCAGGTATATGACCGACATCATAGTCCGGTATGAAGCTGAAAAGAAAAACAATCAGATATCGGTATTGGCCAAGGAAAATGAAATTGTCCGGTTACGTCTTAGAAAAAATCAAACTACTTTATTGGTAAGTGCCTTGGTGGTCGGACTGATTTCTTGTATTCTCTATATTCTATATCGCCAGTACCAGAGTAAAAACGAGAAACGCGTTCTGAGCCTGGAGCAAAATATGCTCCGCAGTCAGATGAATCCCCATTTCCTTTTCAATTCCTTGAACTCTATTAAGCTGTATATCATTAATAACGAGCAGAAAAATGCGGTTCATTATTTGAACAAATTTTCAAAATTAGTTCGTAAAATATTGGAGGCTTCCTCGGTAAAAGAAATCCCACTATCCGAAGAGCTGGAAACTGTAGAACTCTATATGAACATAGAGAACATTCGGTTTTCAAATGAAATTGATTTTAAGATTACTATGGATGAGGATATTTGCCCGGAAAGTATCAAAGTTCCTTCACTAACACTCCAACCCTTTTTAGAAAATTCGCTTTGGCATGGACTTTCTCCCAAAGAAGGGGAAAAGAAAATACACTTAAATGTAAAGAAACAGGGAGATCACCATATTAATATTGAAATTGTGGATAATGGTATTGGAAGGACCGCTGCCCAAACCAATAAAGAAAACCGGGTGCTCAAAAGAAAGTCCGTGGGTATTCGAATCACAAAAGAACGCTTAGCCAATTTCGCCAAAGATTATCAAAACAAGTTTGACGTTCACATTGTTGACCTTTTTGATAAAGAGGGGTCTCCTCAAGGGACAAAGGTAATTTTGGAAATCCCTACTGTTTAGCTCGTTCTTTTGCTACAAGCTCCAGTTCTTGGTACCATGACTCCCCAAACTTTCGAATCAACGCCTCTTTAACGAATTTGTATATCGGCACCTGTAACTCGTTGCCCAAACTACAGGCTGGGTCGCAAATCTCCCATTTATGGTAGTTCACCGCTGTAAATTCTGAATACTCTCGAGTGCGAATAGGATACAAATGGCAGGAGATAGGCTTTTTCCAATCGGTGGCGCCAGCATTGTAGGCTTGCTCCAATCCGCATTTTGCGACACCAGAGTCAGAAAAAATGACATAGGCACATTCACTTTTGTTTACCAAAGGAGTTTCCCATTCACCATCTTCCCCCTTCACAAAAGTACCTTGCTGTTCGATGGCTTCAATGCCTTCTGGTCGCAAAAAAGATTTAACCTTGTCAAAAATATCCTTCAGTATTTGTGTCTCTTCATTTTCCAAGGGAGCCCCGTACTCTCCATCCACACAACAAGCACCTTTGCACGCATTCAAATTACAGACAAAATCGTTGTCCATAATTTCCTCAGAGACAATTTTGTTACCAATTTGGAACATTTCAATCCGGAATTTTTTCCAAAAATAGTCCAAACCAAAAAAATGATGTTTTCTACCCAGTGTTGTAACATCTTAATGCGTTTTTTACTCGTAAATTTGCCGACTTATTTATAGAATTATGCGATTTGACATTAAACAAATCATAACCGCCACAATGGTATTGTTTGCCGTAATTGATATTCTGGGAAGTATTCCTATCATCATATCCTTGCGGAAAAAAGTGGGTCATATCCAATCTGAAAAGGCATCAGTGGTAGCAGCATGTATTATGGTGGCTTTCCTATTTGTTGGCGAAAGTATTTTGAACCTAATTGGAATAGATGTCAATTCTTTTGCCGTGGCGGGAGCATTCGTCATTTTCTTTTTAGCCATAGAAATGATTTTGGGCATTACTCTTTACAGGGATGATGAACCTGAGAGTGCTTCCATTGTGCCCATAGCATTTCCTATAATTGCAGGAGCGGGAACCATGACTTCCATCCTGTCTTTGCGGGCGGAATATGCAGTGGAAAACATTGTGGTAGCCATAATTCTAAACATTATCTTTGTATACCTTGTTTTAAAGTCCAGTTCAAAAATTGAACGCCTTTTAGGCAAAAACGGACTTAATATCATTAGGAAGGTCTTTGGGGTCATCCTGTTAGCTATTGCGGTCAAGCTTTTTGCCACTAACATCAACCTCTTACTGACGAAATAATTGATTACTTACTCAGTTGCTATGAATAAAGTGTTAACCGTCTTTTTGATTCTTTTGGCTTTGGCCCTTATTGCCTACAATGTTACTTTGGTTGATTTTTCCAATCCTTTTCAAGGGGATAGCACCATTGCCCTTATTGGAATTTTGGCTCCCTTATGTGCAATAGTCTTATTACTCATTTTTGTGACCTCCAAGAAAATTGATAAGAAGATAAAAGAAGATTAGTCCTTATGATCTACAGACCCTATCTCGGCATCATATAGTGTTTCCGAATCCAGCTCCTTTACCTTTTGAATCATGAGGTCATGCTCGCCCTTAATTTGTGCTGCAGTGTTTGGGGAAAATATTTGTTCGGCAATATTGGCCTTTAAATAATCCTTGATTTTGTCTTCCTGAGCGTAAAAATCCAACTTGATTTTTCTGTTCAGTACAAATTGGATGAATTCATCGAAGAGAATATCATCTACCCGAAACTCATCTAAAAACTGGTTTCGCGTATAGCCTTCGTATTGCCTTCTATCTTTTTCCAGATGCTCAAATATAAATCGGGAAAAGAATTCATAGGTATCATCCATACTTTCAATGGCCTCTTCCTCATTACTTCCAATAGGGACAAAAACATCTGGGATTATACCTCCTCCGCCATAAACCACTTTCCCTTTCGGAGTCCTGAATTTTAGGGAATCGGCCACCTTAATACTATCTACAGAAACCAATTCACCACTTCGATATCGGTCAACGAATTTTTGATAATAGTCTTTATGACCATTTTTATAGGATTTCTGTATTGATCGGCCGGTTGGTGTATAATAGCGGGAAACAGTTAATCGCACAGCAGAGCCATCACCCAAATCCATTTCTCTTTGTACCAATCCTTTGCCAAAAGAACGCCTGCCTACTATGGTTCCGACATCGTTATCCTGTAATGCTCCGGCAATAATTTCGCTAGCGGAAGCCGAACGTTCATTAATCAATACATAGACCGGCTTTTCCTCAAAATCACCTTTTTTGGTGGCATAGGCTCTTTTAACTCGACCCTTTTTGTTTTTGGTAAAAAGTATCAGTTTGTTATTGACCAAAAACTCATCCGCGAGTTTTTCCGCAATACCCAAATAACCACCAGGGTTATCCCTTAAATCCAAAACCAGCTTCTGGGCACCTCGCAACTTCAGTTTTCGCAATGCATCTTTAAACTCATCGAAGGTGGATTCCGCAAAGCGGTTAATTTTAATATAACCCATATCACGGGTGAGCATATAATAGGCTTCTACACTTTTTATAGGAACGCGGTCTCGGGTGACTGTAAGGTCCATGAATTTCTCCTCAGACTTTCTATATACTTTCAGATCGACCTTGGTTCCTGCCTTTCCCTTTAGCCTAGAAACGATTTCATTGTTAGCTATACGTTTACCGAATAATGTGTCCTTATCAGCAAGAAGAATGCGATCCCCGGGTTTGATGCCACTAATATGACTTGGGCCGTTTTTTATAGTACGGATTACGGTAATCGTATCGCGATACATATAAAAACTGATGCCAATCCCCACAAAATCCCCTTTCATGTTCTCGGAAACTTCCTGCATCTCACTTCTTGGGATGTATACGGAATGAGGGTCTAATTTTCCAAGGATGTTGTTGACAGTTACATCGACTATGCTATCTGTATCTATTTCATCAACATATTCATAATCTATGTAATCAATAAGTCGATTGAGTTTATCTTTTTTTGAATTGGTGGAGAAAAGTTTCTCTGGAGTATCATCGAAATGTAATTTCCCACCAATAAAAATACCAACGGCCACTGCTAAAGCAAGTAGGGTTGGCCATATGTAACTGAATTTCTTTTCCATAAACTAATGCAAACTATAAGGCATCAAGCCATTTCTTCTATCAGTGGGATATAATCAGTAACTACTCCCGCACGTTCCAAAAACCTCAACCCAGAATCATCCTTATAGGCCTTGCTGTATACAACACGTTTTATGCCAGACTGATGAATTAGTTTACTGCATTCACGGCAAGGCGAAAGCGTGATATAGAGCGTAGCTCCTTCACAGGACTGTGTGGAGGCAGCCACCTTGAGTATTGCATTGGCCTCAGCATGCAAAACATACCATTTGGTATAGCCTTCTTCATCTTCACAGATGTTTTCGAATCCCGTAGGTGTGCCGTTGTATCCATCTGAAATGATCATCCTGTCTTTAACAATGATGGCACCAACTTGTTTCCTTTTGCAATAGGAAAGCTTACCCCATTCTTTGGCCATACGTAAGTAGGCTTTGTCATACTTCTCTTGTTTGCTTTCCTTCATGTATTTAGAACTGCTCTTAAATTAAAGATACCGGCTTTGTAAGACCCTTACAACCTTATTCGATGAAATTTAACAATACCCTTATTTGGGGAACGTCGCAATTAACAATGGTATTGTGATAAGCATGATTAAAATGGACAGAATAGTGATAAAATGCTTTCTTTTCAATTTCAAAAAATGCTGAGCTACAAATGCAACGCCAAGAACTACCAATATTATTGCAACCTGAGAAAATTCTATTCCTGTGGCAAAACCCAATAAGGGAGTTATCTTATCTTCTTCTTCGGCCATCAATAATCTGAAGTAATTTGAAAACCCGAATCCATGAATCAATCCGAAAAATGCCGTTGCCAAACCATGCAAATACATACCGATGCTCACGGCGTCCTTAAAAACGTATATCAAATTGAAAAGAGCAGTGAGAAAAATGGTCACAGGAATCAAAAATTCAATAAGTCCTACATCCACAGTAAGTACATCAAAAGCTGCCAACGCTAAAGAGGCACAATGAGCAACGGTAAAAATGGTAGCCAAGACCACAACTTTTTTCCAATACTTAAAGGTAAACGGAGTAGCCAGAGCAGCCAAAAACAAAATATGGTCGTAGGCACCAAAATCGAGCACATGCTTAAAACCTAAGTCTACATAAAACCAAAATTCTTGCATAATCTTAAGATTGGGGTTATTACTATTAGGGCTTAATCACCCTGGGTCGACTAAGTTAAGAAATCCCTCTTTCCCTTTGAATGGTCTCGTAAGCCTTTTGTACTTCCTTGAATTTTTCCTCAGCTCCTTTTTTAATCGCCTCGTCTTGCGTAACCACTCTATCTGGATGATATTTTTTGGCCATCTTTCGATATGCCTTTTTTACTTCATCGTCTGACGCGTTCTTATCAATCTCCAAAATCTTATAGGAATTGTCCGCCGATTTGATAAACATGGCCATAATACTTTCAAAATCATGGGCTCCTAACCTCAAATATCCTGCAATTTCCCTTAGTTTGCTTACCTCCGCCTTGCTAATCTGTCCATCGGCCTGCGCTATACCAAAAAGAAAATGAAGCAGTTGTAAGCGCACTTCGTACCGAGTTCTTTGTGTCAAGTAACTGCATATTCGTTGAGTAGAAATTTCTCTTTTTTTGATGACCTCATTGAAAGTCCTGAAAATAGCATTGGCTTTCTCCTTTCCATAAGTACTCAAAAAATATTGACGGACATAGTCCAATTCCTTTTGACTAACCTGCCCATCTGCTTTTATGATTATAGAACAAAGTGAAAGTAAATTAAGCTCAAAATCAGCAGGAGAGACATTGGGCTGGGTATATTCTCTAAAAATGTCTCGAGCATTCCTTTGACCACCGCCATTCAAGTTATCCAAAAAACTTCCTACCAAAAAACCAAGAATGGCTCCAGGAAAACGAAGCAAGAAATATCCCAAAAAGGCAGCTACCCATTTTATCATTCCAAATAGAATAAGGGGCAAAGATAGTTTTTTGGTCAGTAAGAATTCTTTACACCTTGTTAAGGGTGGTGAAAAAAACCGACAAAACCTTTATCTTTGAATGCTTAATAAAAAAAGACTATGTATCCTGAAGAATTAGTAAAACCTATGAGAGCGGACTTGGCGACTGCCGGGTTCGAGGAACTATATACCAGTGAAGCCGTAGAAGAGGCTTTGAAAAAAGAAGGAACCACTTTAGTGGTGGTAAATTCAGTATGCGGTTGTGCAGCTGCTAATGCAAGACCTGGTGCTAAATTGAGCCTTCAAAATTCAAAAACTCCCGAGAATTTGGTCACTGTTTTTGCCGGCGTTGACACAGAAGCTGTTGATACTGCTAGAAGTCTAATGGTTCCTTTCCCTCCGTCTTCTCCAAGTATGGCCTTGTTCAAGGATGGTGAATTGGTTCACATGATAGAAAGACACCATATTGAAGGAAGACCTGCAGAAATGATTGCAGAAAACTTAATGGAAGCGTATAACGAATTCTGTTAGAAGTTTAAAAAAACAAATTAAAGAACCACCTCAACAGGTGGTTTTTTTATTTTTACACCTAACCTAATTCAAAAGTGAAAAAGCTTTTCTCCTATCCACTGACCATTCTCTTTTTTATTTTTTTTGGACTTACTCTGGTAATTTTCCACCCCATACAATGGGTGTGTTTAAAAGTTTTTGGTTATGAAGCACATAAACGAAGTGTCACCTTTTTGAATTGGTTTATTATGAGGTCTACCAATGTTTTGGGTACCCGATACAGTTTTAAGAATACACATGACATTCCAACCAATACTCCTTTGATTATCGTTACTAATCATCAAAGCATGTATGACATCCCTCCCATAATTTGGTATATGCGAAAGCACCACCCCAAGTTTGTCAGCAAAATTGAATTGGGCAAAGGAATTCCAAGTGTATCCTTTAATCTAAGACACGGAGGTTCCGTACTTATCAATAGGAAAGACCCTAAACAGTCGATAGAACAACTTGAAAAACTAGGAAAATATATAGAAAAGCATCATCGTAGTGCCGTGATTTTTCCTGAAGGAACTAGAAGTAGGGATGGATTTCCGAAAAAATTTCACACTACCGGACTGAAAGTGCTTTTGGCCAATGCACCTTCAGCATGGATTGTCCCTATTAGTATCAACAACTCATGGAAATTGCTGGAGTATGGGAAGTTTCCCATGGGATTGGGACATCACCTTAAGTTTAAAGTCCATCAACCGCTTCGGGCAACTAAGGATTTTGAATCTTTGATAGCACAAACGGAAAAACGTATTACCCAAGGAATAGACACCCCCGTATGAATGATGGAGAATTGATATCTAGAACTATCTCATTTGTCAAAGACACTTTGCAGGGAGCTGAGGGAGGACATGACTGGTTTCATATTGAACGTGTTTTTAAAACAGCTAAAAAAATTGCTCATGAAGAAGCTGTTGATTCCTTAATCGTTCAGCTCGCCGCATTACTTCATGATATTGCTGACCCCAAATTCCATAACGGAGATGAAGAGATAGGTCCAAAAACAGCAAGGGCTTTTCTCCAATCTGAGAAGGTTGATGAAAAAATCATTTTGCATGTTGTAAATATCATTCGACACATGTCATTTAAGAACAGTCTTGATTCCAAAAGCAATTCTTTCACTTCCAAAGAGCTTCATGTGGTTCAGGATGCGGATCGCTTGGATGCAATTGGAGCCATTGGAATTGCGAGGACCTTTAATTATGGAGGATTTAAAAATCGAGAACTCTACAATCCTGAGATTCCTCCAAATTTGAATATGTCCAAACAAGAGTACAAAAAGTCCAATGCGCCAACGATAAATCATTTCTATGAAAAATTATTGTTGTTGAAGGACCGAATGAATACGAAAACGGGAAAAAAAATGGCGGAAGAGCGCCATCAGTTTATGCTTATTTTTCTGGATAGGTTTTATAAGGAATGGAATCCTTGAGCCTTCCCTATTTTGCTTGTCCCTCTAAAATTTTGACTTCTTTCCAAAATCGTCGGATTGGTTCTTTTTTGTATCTTCAAAAACACCAAAAACCTATACCATGCAAAGACGTAAGTTTCTAAAAAATGCCTCAGCAGCTTCGGCTGCTTTTACTATTGTTCCCAGTTTTGTTTTAGGTAAAAATCATGTGGCACCGAGTGATACTCTATATGTTGCTGCCTTCGGAGTAGGTGGAAGAGGACGTGGGGTAATTGAAGGCCTTGCTGGAACACAAAAAGTGAAGTTTGTTGCTTTTTGCGACGTTGATGATAGAAGGGCCCAAAGCACGTATGAGGCTTTTCCAGAGGTGAAGCGATTCAAAGATTTTCGGAAAGTGTATGAGGCTCATTTAAATGACATTGATGCCATCATGGTTGCAACACCGGATCATACCCATGCTGTAATATCTCTACCCTTTATGCGGGCCAAAAAACATGCATATGTAGAAAAACCGCTCACCCATAATATCAAAGAAGCGCGCTTAATGACTCAAGTGGCTTCCGAAAATGGAATTGTTACTCAGATGGGCAACCAAGGTGCCTCAAGCGATGGGAGTAGGAAGGCTAAAGAGTGGGTGCAAGCTGGGCTTATTGGAAAAGTACATACGGTAGATTGTTGGACCAATAGACCTGTCTGGCCCCAGGGGGTTCCAATACCAACAGGCAAACAGCGGGTTCCAAAGGGATTGGATTGGGACTTGTGGTTGGGTCCGGCGTCAATGCGACCGTATAATGAGGCTTACCTTCCTTTTAAATGGCGTGGCTGGTGGGATTTTGGCACTGGGGCCTTGGGTGATATGGGTTGTCATATTATGGAAACTCCTTTTAGTGTATTGGACTTAGGCTATCCCAAAGAGGCAGAAGCTAGCTGCACTACTGTTTGGGTAGATGATTTTGTTGAGGCCAACTACCCTGCGTCCTGTCCTCCTTCATCTAAAATTCACTTAAAATTCGAACATGAAGAACATGGTGATATCGCCCTAAATTGGTTCGATGGAGGCATTATGCCTGACCTTCCGGATGAATTAAAAGATGAAGAAACTATAGGTGATCGTGGGGGAGGTTCTGTTATCTACGGAAGTAAGGGAATCATAGTTTGCGATACCTATTCTCGAAATGCCCGGTTATTACCCTCCAACCTGATGGGAATTTTTAATGAACCCCGACCTACCTTGAAGCGAATCGAAGAAGGTATGAATGGGCATATTAAAAATTGGGTGGATGCTTGTTTGGGCAATTCTAAAGCTTCCTCGGATTTTGCACGTTCCGGTCCCTTGACCGAATCGGTACTTATGGGGAATCTAGCCGTTAAGGCCTATCAATACAAAGTAATGGAAGAAATACGGCCTGGCAGAAAAGGATTTGTATACCCTGGAAGAAGAAAATTGCATTGGGATGGGGCAAACATGAAAATCACCAATTACGACAAAGCCAATGAATGGGTAAGTCGAGAATATAGATCTGGCTGGGACTTGGGTTAAAGACTTGGGTTATTCCATTTTCGTTTGTAAATATTTTTTTACCAGCTCATTATCTGAATATTCTATCGCTTTGAGCAATACGGGTTTATACTTTGAATCCCCAATTTCTTTGAGGAAATCCGCCTTTATCGCATAAAAAAGACCCACAGAGGAGAAGTCGGATTCTTTTTCCAACTCCCTAAGTTCCATCAATGCCTTCGTTGGCCCGTGTACCTTTGCATACGGAACTAATCGGTTTAAGGCGACCATGGGTGTAAACTGCTGCTTCACCTGAACATCATATAAATACAGTAGGTTTTTCCAATTTGTTTCCTCAAAAGTACTTGCAGTACTGTGATAATATGAACGCGCAGCTTCCAAATGATATTGGGATGGTATATGGTCGACTGTTTCCGCTTGCTCCAAATGATAGGCCCCAATTTGGATTAATTCCTGGTTATAAAGGCTTCTGTCATGATGTTCTAGTGATATTAAATCTCCCTCTTGGTCCAATCGAGCGTCAAACCTAGCGGCATGAAAGCACATTAAAGCAATAAGTGCCTCAAGGTTGGGGTGGGAACAATATTTGTTTTTACGTAGCAGCAAAGCCAAGCGAAGGGCTTCGTAACAAATATCCCGTTTAAGAAGTTGTACTCCCGAAGTTGCGGCATAGCCTTCAGAAAAAAGCAAATAAATAACCCTAAGCACTTGGAACAATCGCGATTGAAGGCCCATCTGAACCGGAATCTGAAGGAATTGAACTTTTTCGCGGAATTGTTTTTTGGCCCTAGTAAAAGATTTAGCGATGGCATCTTCTTTTTTCAATAGGGCATCTGCCAATTCTTTGTTACTAAAACCACCCATCAACTTTAAGCTCAAAATAATTTGGTATTCTTGGGACAGCGAAGGGTGGCAACAAGCAAAAATCATATTGAGCTGGCTATCTTCCAGTGCATCTTCCAATACAACTTCGCTTTCTTTTTTGGTTTTCTCCTTTGGCAATGGTTTGTCCCCAAGCAAGTCGGACTTCTTATCCCTTCTAAGTACATCGATTAGGCGATTTTGGGCCACACGATACAACCAGGCAGTTGGGTTATCAGGAATGGATTGGTATCCCCATACTTGCATCGCTTTTAAAAAAGTATCCTGTGCCGCATCCTCAATTTGTTCCAAAAAAGAGGGCCCAAACTTATGGGTCAGCAAGGAGATAAGCTTCCCATATTCGTTTCTAAACAGGTGGTCTATGGTTTGGTTAAGGTCGGTCATTCGTATAAAAGATTATGCTGAAAAATAGGCGGTTTTATAAGCATACTTTCCAGCATAAGCTAAACATAAGGTTACTGATGGGAAAGTCAAACATGCTCTTCCATATCCAAAATCTGTCTTACCTCAACGGTACTGCCTTTGTAATCAAAAATGGGGCATCCTTTTGAGATTTCAGTCGCTTCATCTAAATCCTTAGCAGAAATAATTAAGTATCCCCCTACCAATTCAGCTCCCTCAGCATGGGGTCCGTTTGTAACAATTTCTCCACGATTATGCACTACTTTTCCATCCGTGTCCAAGGGGAGACCGTCCAATAGATGGCCTTTTTCTTGCAGGCCTCCCATCCACTTTCCCCATACTTCCATATGGGCTTGTTTTTCTTCTTGGGACAATTTTTGAAAGGATTCGTCCCCTCCTCTAAATAAATACAAAAAATTACTCATTGGTTTTCTTTTTTTGTCCATTTCAAATGAACTGGTTTATATTTTCTTTCATGATATTGACGAAAATCAATTCCAGGATTGGACAGTCCATTAAATTTATTTAAAATTTTCTTTTAGTCATTTCGAACTAAGGGGGTAAATCTTTTATAAAGACTTCTCGACTGCCTGTCCTATGTACGATACTTCGGAAGGAGGGCGCTCGAAGTGACGGCTTAAAATAACTTCATCTGACCATCTTTATATTCCGAGTGTAAATCCTTACGCAAAGCAGGGAACTGTTTCCCTTGAAAATATTTCTGCTTCGCTAGTCGGGCCATATCATGAATCTGTTTCGCCACATGGCCCTCACCTCTATTTCTTAGTCCAAAGCGGCTATCATTGATACTTCCAGAATGACATTGTTGAATCAAGTGCAAAACTTTATCCGCCCTATCCGGCATTGCCTTTTTAATCCAATCAGTAAAAATTTGCCCAATGGCTCCATTTAAACGCACGACCGTAAAAGCAAAAGAAACTGCCCCATGCTCCGATACAGTCTTTGCGAGTTTTAAAAGTTCATGACTGTTAATCCCTGGAATCATAGGAGCCAACATGGCATTTACTGGGATATTGTTTTCTGATAAGGTTTGTATGGTCTTCAATCTTTTCTGAATCGAGGCTGTTCTCGGTTCCAGTTTTCTTCGTGTTTTCTCGGACAACGATGTGACCGAAATATTGACTCCAACCAATTGATGGGTGGTCAATTCCTTTAGAATGTCCAAATCGCGAAGAATCAAAGCATTCTTTGTGATGATACCTACTGGATGTCTAAATTTCAAAAACACCTCTAGACACTTCCTGGTAATTTCAAACTTCCGCTCCGCTGGTTGGTAGCAGTCCGTGTTACCAGACATGACAATGGTTTCAGCCTTCCAGCGCTTACTTTTCAGTTTGGCCTCCAATAATTCTGGGGCCAACTTCTTCACTAAAATTTTCCGCTCAAAATCCAGCCCTGGGCTATATCCCCAGTACTCATGAGCATTCCGGGCATAGCAATAAATACATCCATGCTCGCATCCTTGATACGGGTTCATGGAATACATCATCCCAACGTCGGGACTATCCACTTTGTTGACAATGGTTTTGGGAAAAACAGGAATATATTCGGTTTTGTTACTTTCCGCAATTTCGCCTTCCAGACGACAGAATTCCAGAAAGTCCTCCCGCATTTCATACACATGCTGGAGGAACCTATTGGGTGTGTTTTTTTGGGCACCACGACCTTTTTGTAGGTTTGTTTTAGTCAATTTATTGGATTTATTCCAAATTTATGGAATTTATCCAATATTTAGTTTTACATCTTTTCTAAAGTCAAAAACTTAAAGCCATCATACACCAAGTTAAAAGAGCTTTCACTTATGCGCACTATTTCGAATTCCGAAGCATTTTGGTTTTGGTTATTACTATCGAACATGGCTTGGTAAAAAGCTTGACCAAAAAAGGTATCCAGTGCTTCAGTAGTCACCAGTTCATTGATTAAAAGTGTATCGCTATTGGTTGTGAATCTTCCACCAAAAGAATTAATTGAGGTACTCCCTGAAAATTCTCCATTTTGCACGAACGTTATAGAGATTACCTCATCGTCTCCAGGACCAATTACGGGACCTGTTGGGCTTGAATTGCTTATGGCTACGATACTCCATTGACCCATAAGCATGTTTGTACCGGAAGACGAATCGTCATCGTTGCATCCCATGAATAAAAGGAAAACAACTAGAACATAAGTGGATGTAAATGGATTGTTTGTCATGATAAGGTCGTTTCCTAAAGGATACATGACCTTGTCAAATGTTGCGTCTCATTTGTTATAGGAAAGAAACTTTAACGAGTTGTTTTTTCGTTCCTCGCTTGGCGTAGAATAGCATATTGCTATTGTCGATATTTTTTAGTGGTTTAGAAACCATAAGAGGTAAGCGGGCTTCTTTATCATCAATGATTTTTTCGTAGTCCATTTTTCCTGTTTCATCCAAAGAGATAAGAAAGACATTCCGATTTCTGCTTAGGCCTTGCTTAAAAATCAAGCGTTCGTTGTTGATTAATTGGGGGTTTTCTGCAGCAGTGCAAATAAAGAAATAGGTTTTTCCATCCTTGATATAGGAACTGTACGATGCATAGGCCCCATCGCCCTGAGTAACCTCAGCCTTGTTGATGTTTCGTATCCAAATTGAATTTCCATCCGCATCTAGCTTAGCACTTACGATATCGTTATGGTGAAAACGCTCAATTTTCACACGTTGTCCGGCGCCTGTAGATTGCAAACTATTGGTCACAAAATATTCCTCGGCATTAAAGAAAATTTCATTTTCAGGACTTACCTCAACGCTTTTGAATACCAAGTTCTTTATCACCTTGTCATCTTCCCTACCAAACTTGTCTTCCATAAACTGCTGGGAAAATGGATTGTATTTTTTGGATTTGATATCCAAAGAGATTGGATTTAGCTCAAAAAAAGCCACACCATTGTATCTGTTATCTTTTCTATCCGCATAGAATCCAGTACAGACCAGTCTGTCTTTGGTTGCAATAGGATAAAGTGCTTCAGAATATTTCCCTGGATCATCAAAAGACTGGATTTGACTTCCATTTTTGGAAACTTTGATAAGTTCGTATTGAAACCTTCTTTCTTCAACCCTAAAACGCTTCTTTTTAAAGTATGCCTTACCAACTATATAAGCTGTTTCCAAGTCTGGGGAAATAGCAACATTTTCAAAGGCATAGTTTTTCTCCTCCACACCATACGAAAAGTCATGCTCAAAGCGCTCGTTCAAGTTCGTATCATACAAGTGAATAATATGCCTGTTAGACTTTCCTTTTTTATGATGCGTGCTAATTACAAACCCCGTTTTCTCTTTGTTAAAAAGAATTGCTGTAGTGAATCCTTTGGAAAAATTCCGATTATAATAGTTTTTCCCTACAGGATTGCTTACCTGTTCAGAGGAAAGGGACAATAATCTCCTTTTGGTAAAGTCAAATTCTTTTATAGGGCTCTGATGCACCCAATATTCGTATTGCCCGCGTTCTATATTGTAGTCCAAAAATAATAGGTTCAATTTCCCATCTTTCAGGAACCCATCTACAAAATTCTTGCCTCTCAACTTATAGTTGAACTCATCCACCAACTCCAAATTGCTGTTGTAATGTTCAATGAAATATCCTTTGGGTTTAAGAATCAACCCTTGGAAATAGGCCCGTACCAGAATATATCCACCAGCACCGTCATCATCAATAGTTAGTAAATTGGAGTACCGATATCGATCACCGAATTTTTCTCCAAAATCATAAGAAACGGGCATCTTCTGGGCTGAAACCCAAAATCCCAAAACGAAAAGAAGTATAAAAAGCGTATTTTTTTTCATCATAGACCGGTTTGGTTGAACCAACGGCTATGACCCAGGAAAATCGGCTTTGCGTTTTTCTAAAAAGGCTGAAGTGCCTTCCTTAAAATCATCTGTACCGAAACAGGTTCCAAACGCATCGATTTCTACGGCATAACCGTCTACATCATAGCTATAACCCGCATTTACGGCATTTATTGCGTGTTTTATCGCCACAGAGGAATTATTCGATATCTTGCTTGCTATCTTTAAGCATAATGGCAACAGTTCCTCCTGTGGAACCGCATAATTTACCAGTCCGCATTCCAATGCTTTGGTAGCGTCCATCATTCCAGCGGTCATAATCAATTCCATCGCCCTGCCTTTGCCAATAAGTTGTGGTAATCGCTGCGTTCCACCATACCCCGGTATTACTCCTAAAGAAACTTCCGGCAGTCCCATTTTGGCATTTGTACTGGCCACCCTAAAATGACAGGACATAGCCAACTCGAGTCCACCGCCCAAAGCAAAGCCGTTTACCGCCGCTATTACGGGAGTGGATAGATTTTCAACAAAGTCGAATAGCAATTCCTGTCCCTTAGCAGCTAATTCCCCTCCTTGTTCCACGGTAAAATCCGCAAATTCAGAAATATCCGCACCGGCAACAAAGGCCTTCTCTCCACTACCTGTGATGATAATGACCTTGGTATCCTTGTCTTCATCCAGTTCTTTGAATGCCTCATGTAATTCAGCAATGGTCTGCTTATTGAGCGCATTTAGTTTTTTAGGGCGATTTATGGTGATTGTCGCTATTTGTTTTTCTTCTTCGATATAAATGTTCTCGTAATTCATTTGGGTTGTTGTTTCAAGAGTTTTTTGATGCTTTTGGAAATTTAACCGAAAATACCGTTCCCTTTCCTACTTGTGAGGTAAAATCGATAGTTCCATTATAATTTTCTACAATGTTCTTTACCATGCCCAAACCTAGGCCCATACCGCTGGTTTTGGTGGTGAATTTGGGTTCAAATATTTTTTCTTTTACCTCGTCTGCTATGCCAATGCCGTTGTCCGCTACGGATATTTTAACCCTTTCTCCTTCCGAGGCTACCGTAACCAATATTCTTGGAGATTCTACATCGTTCATAGCCTGAATTGCATTTTTTACCAGGTTAGTGACTACCCGAATCAATTGGGTTCGGTCCAACTTGGCCACAATTTCTTCCTCATCCGAAATGAAATGGATGTACTCCTCATTAAAAATATCCAAGGCCAACTTTACAATGTTGACCACATTCAAGGTTTCATTTTGTTGCGCTGGCATTTTGGCAAAGTTGGAGAAGGCCGAAGCAATGTTGCTCATGGTGTCAATTTGTTGAATCATGGAATCTGAAAACTCCTTGACTTTTACCTGAGCATCCTTTCCTTTGGGGTCAAATTTGCGCAAAAAACTCTGTACCGATAGTCTCATCGGGGTCAGGGGATTCTTAATTTCATGGGCCACCTGTTTGGCCATTTCCCGCCACGCCTGTTCACGTTCACTGCGGGCCAATTTTGCCGCACTTTCTTCCAATTCATCAATCTTGCTATTGTAAGAATCGACCAACTTTTTTATTTCTTCACTAGAATCCTCTATATATATTTTCTCGTTTCTCCTGGTCAAATCGGTCTGATTCATCTTATCCGCAATGGTCTGCAGCGACCTAGTGATGTATTTGGAAATAAAATAGGCCAAAACAATCGCCGACAAAAGCATAATCACATAAACCCCAGCTAAACGGAAAAGAAACTCCCGCAACTCCATATTGCTAAACGAATTGTCTTCGAAATATGGAAGGTTCATAATGCCAATTGGTTTAAACCTATTGTCCGTGATATAGGAATACGAAGCTTTGAATTTGCCGCCAACCGCAATTTTCTCCTCAACGTAGCGTCTATCACTACTAACCAATAAATTGTTCAGTATTTCGGCATCCAGACAATTGGAAATCGAGTCGGCTTCAAAACTGGGTCTTGAACTTTTTATCAAAGTCCCCTCCAAATCGTAGATGTTGAAATTTACGTTTTGCACATCGGCAATTTTGTAAATCTCATCCATAAAAATATATTGCAAATTTTCCGAAGTAGGCGGATATGTGGTTTCCCGAAGGGTATAAGAAATACTTTGAAGAATTTGCTCCTCCTTGCGTTGAAGCCGCTGTTCATGGTAGTCCCTACTTTGTTCCCTGTATTGATACACTGTCACTCCTGCTATAAGCACAGAGGCAATAAGCACCAATAAAATCATGGTGACGAAGATGCGGGAACGTAAGGATAGTTTTCTAAACAACCAAGCTTGATTTGAAGTAAAATTAAGCAATAATCACACCAAAAAGGAGCGGTATCCTAATCAAGCTTCGGGATTCTCTTCCCGTATGCGTTTGTAGATTCGAATTCCCAGCATAAGAAGTACAGCCAACACAAAAATACCTACTACGCCATATATCCAATTAAACGCATTTTTTAAAATCACCAAAAAAACCACAGCAAAGAGAATTAAGGTCGCAACCTCGTTCCAAATGCGCATAAAACGAGAGGTGTATTTTACCTCATCCCTTTGCAATTGTTTAAAGATCTGGTGACACTTCCCATGATACACAAATAGCAGAAGTACAAAGCCCAACTTTACGTGCATCCATCCTTGTTCAAGCCATCCTGGCATTAAATACAATAACCAAATCGCGAATACAGTACACAAAACCGCAGACGGCCAAGTAATAATATACCATAGCCTTTTGGTCATCAACTTGAGTTGATTGGCAAGAATTTCTTTTTCGGGTGACGGTTTGGCCAAAGCCTCAATATGGTAAATAAACAAGCGTGGGATATAAAAAAGCCCAGCAAACCAAGTAACCACAAAAATGAGATGCAGTGCTTTTATGTAGTTGTAATATTCCACTTTTAGGTAAAAGGAGTTAGTGGGCAAAGGTAAAAAGTTGATAGGTAAGACCCTTTACCCCTAACCCAAAAACTTCTCAAATTTGTATCGCTCCAATTCCGGCTTCCCATAATTTTTTATTGATAGCAGGAATCTTTGCATTTTCAAACGCTTTTCCACGTTGTTTTAGCCCTTCCCATTGTTTATCCAACTCTTTTCTACGATCAATGGAAGATTGATTTATGCGTGGGATGGAACTGTCGGATGCGTTAATAAGAAACATATACTCCGCCGTGAACTTATTCGGAAAATTCTCCACATCATCATATGCTTTTGATTTTCTTTGGACCATTTCCTTATCCCAGCTATCCAATTCCTCCATTAGTGCATTGCCTTCTTTCTTTAACGACTCATCCTTAACTTTTTTAAGCACCTCCTTCAACTGATTCTTGGCGTTAAAAAGTGAGTTGACCATATTGTGCATTTCCGTCAAATTAGCCTCCGTTTCGGTCATAAAGGCATCAAATGCCTCATACTGGTTCGCTGAAATATTGTAGGTCGGAATCTCTTTTATTTCCCCATTTGTTTCAAGGACTTCATCGCCCACCTTTAGTTTGATGTTATATGTACCAGGGATAGCCCGATGTCCCCTATAATTGGCTTCGATGTAGGTGTCCTTTACTCCAGGCATTATGGCATGCCCCATATTCCATACAAAACGATTAAGTCCTTCCTTTTTGTTCAAAGCGGGTGAAGGAGGTGGTCCTCCATCGTATCTTTTATAGGACTCATCTTTTTTGGATGAAAATGAATTAATGCGCTTTCCTTTGGAATCATAAATTTCCATGCTGATTTCTGTAGAGTCCAATTTGGGCAACTCATAATACAGTACCATTCCGTTAGCTGGATTTACCCCTGTAAAAGGTTGACTTCCTTTAAACTTAGGAGAATTCCCATTCAAGGCACTGGACCATGATCCGTTATAGGCAGGTTCTGGTTGGTATAGTTTAGCTGCTTTTTGAGGTTGACTGTATCCCTTCAGCAGTCCCAAGTCATCCAAAATCCAGAAGGAACGACCCGATGTGGCAACGATTAAATCTCCTTGGTGCACCATTAAGTCCAAGATTGGTGTTTTGGGTAAATTCAATTGAAAAGATTCCCAGCTCTGACCCCCATTCCAAGAAATGTACATTCCTTTTTCAGTGCCTGCATATAATAAATTCTTTCTGTCCTTATCCTCTCGAACCACTCTAGTAAAAGACCCTTTTGGAATTCCTGAACTAATGTTTGTCCAACTCTTTCCGTAATTCGTCGATTTATAAATCGCAGGTGTATAGTCGTTGAATTTATACCTCGTGGTTGCGATGTATACAGTAGCAGGATCATGAGGGGAAACCTCAACTGCATTCACCAAGCACTCCTGCAGTCCTTTTGGAGTAATGTTTTCCCAACTTTCTCCTCCATTTTTGGTGATATGCACCAAGCCATCGTCACTACCTGTGTAGAAAACTCCTTTTTCATGGGGTGATTCAATCATGTATGCGATGGTTCCATAATTTTCTGCACCAACAGCTTCATTGGTATACGGTCTGCCTCCATTTCCTTGTTTTTCATCCTGATTTCTGGTCAGATCGGGAGAAATCTCCTCCCAGGTTACCCCATTGTCCCGAGTCCGAAGCACCAGCTGTGCGCAATGATAAAAGGTTCCCGGTTCATGTTGAGACCAAAGTATTGGGGCATTCCAATTATAGAGGTACTTCATGTCCCTGGCGGCGCGTCCCAAATACTGGATAGGTGATGCCATAACTTTGGTAGAAGCTTTGGTTTGGGTATCCAATAAATTAATGGTCCCCAAATAACTTCCGCCCATCACATATCTGGGATTATCTGGGTCAAATGCTAAAAATGCACTTTCACCACCAGCAGAATAGGTCCAGTCCTCTCGACTGATATTTCTTCTTCCCAAGGAGAGACTTGCAATTTTTACAGACGTATTATCCTGTTGCCCCCCATAAATGTTATACGGAAAAAGATTATCAGCGTTAATTCGATAGAATTGGGCTGTAGGCATTATGTTTTGTGTAGACCAGCTTTTGGCAAAGTTGAAACTAATGGCAGCACCGCCATCATTGGCGATTACCATGTTGTTTGAATTGTCTGGATTAATCCATAGGTCGTGATAATCCCCGTGGGTTCCTGAAAGCCTTTCCCAGGTCTTTCCACTATCAATGGAACGCAAGGCTGGGGCGCTCAATACATATACTACATTTTCATTGTTTGGGTCTGTAAACACTTCAGTATAGTACCAAGCTCGTTGCGTCAAGCGATTGTCTCCACTAACCATACTCCAGCTATTGCCCGCATTGTTAGACACGAAAAGTCCACCTTTATCTTCGTTGGAATCGCTTTCCACAAGGGCATATACTTTGTTGGAATTCGCCGGACTTACCGATATCGCCATCTTCCCTTTTTCTTTGGGAAGTCCCTTTTCAATCTTCTTCCATGTTTCTCCACCATCAACAGACTTGTACACCCCACTGCCTTCACCACCACTGATAACGACTTCAGGCTTACGCTGATGTTCCCACATGGTTGCATAGAGAATATCAGGGAAATTGGCATCCATAGAAAGTTCGGAGCAGCCCGTTAAATTGTTTACAAAGAGTACATTTTTCCATGTTTTCCCTCCGTCCGTGGTTTTAAAAATGCCACGCTCTTTATTCGGACCATATAACGCACCTTGAGCAGCTACATATACGATATCTGGATTGGTAGGATGAATTACAATTCTTGCAATATGCTGCGTTTCTTTTAATCCGATATGTTGCCAGGTTTTTCCAGCATCAATGGATTTATAAACTCCATCTCCATAGGATGTCATCACTCCTCTGGGAGCATGCTCTCCCATTCCCACATAAACAATATTGGTACTGGATTGAGATACAGCAACGGCTCCAACCGAACCCATTTCAAAGAAACCATCGGAAATATTGTTCCAATGTTGACCTGCATCGGTAGTTTTCCAAACACCGCCTCCTGTAATGCCCATATAATAGGTCATTGGGTCTCCAATAACCCCAGTGGCACAAACAGAACGTCCACCCCTAAAGGGGCCGATGTTTCTATATTTAACAGGTTTGAAATATTCTTCAGCGGTTTGCGCAAAAGAAGTAGCCCCAAGAAATAGGGCTACCCATAAAATTGTATGTTTCATAGTGTTGGTTATTCTTCAATACTTAAATATTCTAAACCTAACTTATTGAACTCTTCATTAAATCCTTTCATCTCTTCATCTACCAACTTGTCAAAAGCGCTTAACTGTGCATTGATTTTTGTGGTCATTTCGTTCTTTACAGCAATATCTTGTGCAGTCGGAGGGAAATCATCTATGCTCACCAGACGATTTAGGTGACCTAGTTTATTGGTCAATCGAATAGGGAAATTCAATGGGTCCTGATTGCTTCGGTTTTTGGTTTGATACAATGCCTTTTCAACTTCGCCAAATCCTTCTTTCATTTTTTTGGCCTTCTCCACTAAATCCTTTGTGGTTGAATTATCCTTGTACTGCTTTACGAATGCGTCCAGTTTTTCATTGATTTTTCTAATCTTCTTGATGGACTTATGCGCATTATCGATAGTCGTATTCACATCAGTTATAAAATCAAACTGTGTTTGCATATCTGCCACTGAAACTTCTGCACGCGGGTCTGGCAAAATTTTGAAGGATTGCTTCTCCGCATTTCCATTCACATTTAGGGAGACTTGATAATCTCCTGGAACCGCTTTGGCTCCATTCAAGCTGGCAGCCCACAGAATCATACCTTTCAATAGCTCTGCGCCTTTACCTCTTGTATCCCAAACGTGCATATTTCCTCCTTTTTTAACCTTTAGTTTTTTCTTTTTGTCTTTAGCATGTGTACTGAAATTGGCTAAAGTATCTCCGCTCCTGCTTAGATAAGTCAATTGGATCGTATCCTTTTCAGAATAATTCTTCAAGTAGAAATGACTCACCACTCCATTTGGGTGGTTTTGTCCTTCAGTTAAACTAGGTTCCTTAGCTGCTCTACCTTTTGTTCTGTAGGAATCCTTTGGCGCAAAAAGTTTGGTGTTTGCTGATTTTGCTGAAGCATCCAATTGATGCAATACGGTTAAGTCATCGATTATCCAAACTGAACGTCCTTGGGTTGCCACTACCAAGTTATTTTCCTTAATGGTCAAGTCGGTAATGGGAACTATAGGCAAATTCAACTGGAACTTTTCCCAACTTTGGCCATCATTGAATGAAATATACATCCCCGTCTCCGTACCTGCATACAGCAAGCCTTTTCTTTTGGGGTCTTCTCGAACCACTCTGGTAAAGTGTTCATTTTCGATACCATTGGTAATTTTGCTCCAGGTTTTTCCGTAGTCCGTGGTCTTGTACAGATACGGTTGAAAATCTCCCAACTTGTACCTAGTTCCTGCAACATAGCAGGTTCCTTCATCAAAATTTGAAGGCTCTATGCTATTTATCATCATCCACTCCGGCATTCCTGTTGGGGTAATGTTTTCCCAATTCTGACCGCCATCCTGGGTGATATGAATCAGTCCGTCATCACTTCCAACCCACATCAAGCCTTCTTTCAAAGGACTTTCATTGGCCGCGAATATGGTACAATAATACTCCACTCCGGTATTGTCTTGCGTAATTGGCCCTCCACTAGAAACCAGTTTAGTTGGGTCGTTTCGTGTTAGGTCCCCGCTCAACAAATCCCAACTTTGTCCTTCATTGGTACTCATGTGCACATGATTGGAAAAGGTGTACAGTTTTTTGGGGTCATGTTTACTGAAAATGATTGGGAAATTCCATTGGAAACGATACTTCATGCCCTCAGCGCCATAACCCATAGGATTATCTGGCCAGACATTAATGCCTCGAACCGTTTTGTTTTCATGGTTTACCCTTGTCAAGAAACCTCCGTAACTACCTCCGTATACAATGTCATTATTGGTTGGGTCCACCGCGATATGGGCACTTTCACCTCCAGCAGTAGGTTCCCAGTCATCTTCTCCTATGCTTCCATCGTTGGAACGATGGTTGATTCGAACCGTACTGTTATCCTGTTGGGCGACATAAATTCGATATGGGAAAGCGTTATCGGTAGTCACCCGATAAAATTGGGCCGTAGGTTGGTTGTAATACGTGCTCCAGGTTTCACCGGCATCGTAACTCACTTGAGCGCCTCCATCGTCCCCGATAATCATGCGCTTCGAATTCTCTGGAGCAATCCATAAATCATGGTGGTCTCCGTGAGGAGCATTAAAGGTCTTGAAAGTCTTTCCTCCATCGGTACTCTTATGATAACGAACATTCAACACATAGACCACATCTTCATCTTCTGTATCTGCATATACCCGGGTGTAGTACCAAGCTCGCTGGCGCAACTTTCTTTCACTATTTACTTGTGTCCATTTCTTTCCACCATCATCTGAGCGATAAAGGCCTCCTTTTTCTTTGTTCTCTACGATTGCAAAAACCCGTTCTGAATTCACAGGAGAGACCGAAACACCAATAATTCCAAGCGTGTCTTTTGGAAAACCTTCGTTTTTGGAGATTTCCGTCCAAGTTTCTCCACTATCCGTACTTTTCCATAGTGCTGAGCCATCCCCTCCACTACTTAAAGAATAGGGTGTACGCTGTGCTCTCCAAGTAGAAGCGTATAAAATTCGAGGGTTGTTGGGGTCAAAAGTTAAATCGACCGCACCGGATTGGTCATTTACATACAAAACCTGTCTCCAAGTTTTTCCACCATCAGTACTTTTATAGACTCCTCTTTCTTTGGTGGGTTTGTAAATGTTTCCGAGTACGGCTGCATAAACCGTATTGTAATCAGTAGGGTGTACCCGAAGTCTAGGAACATGTCGGCTTTTTTCCAGTCCTGCTTTTTGCCACGTTTTTCCGGCGTCTTCTGTTTTCCAGACACCGTAGCCGCTTGACACATTTCCGCGAAGGGTTTTTTCTCCACCGCCGACATAGATGACATTAGGGTCGCTTTGTGCCACTTCAACAGCACCTATACTTCCTCCAAAATAGCCATCGGAAATGTTTTTCCAGCTGCGTCCACCATCCAAGGTTTTCCATACACCGCCTCCTGTAGCACCAAAGTAAAAAAGATTGGGTTCGCCGGGCACTCCTGTAACAGCTGCCGAGCGACCTCCTCTAAAAGGACCAACCAAACGATACTCCAGACTTGAGTACAATTCCGAAGGATATTGTGGTTGGGTAGTTGCTGATTTTCTACGTCTTTGGGCGTCTATGGTCCAAGGCAAAATTAGGAATGCCAGTACAATCATACCGGCTTGGATTAGGCGAGTTTTCATTTTCGTTTCAGTGTTGAATTAGTCGGTACTAAATGTAGGGAAAAATCCATATTTCTCTTAGAATGCGAATGGAAAATCCGTATCAAAATCTCCAAGAATTTGAGGTGTCAGTGCACTTTCAAAAAATTTCAATGTGAAAAGATGATTAACGCTCACCTAAGGCATAAATAGCAAAGGAACCTAACCAATGACCGCCTTCATAATCATCTCCGACCAGATTAGGAAATGAATAGGCAAAATGTTTATTCGCCAAGGGTAGTACATGGCCAAACTCTTCGGGATATTGTTTTGCCAAGCCGTATAAAACCCATGCTCTGCTAAAATTCAATCCATCCAAATGAACCAATTGACCATCCTCTCTGTCGCCAACTATGGCTTCTGGCAAACTAAAATCCATTTCCTTTAAGGTTGGCATAAAGCTATCGACCCACGTCATAAAGTCCTCTTTGCCTAAAATTCTTCTCATCAAGTCCAGCTCCTCAAAGCAGGGCGATAAGAAATCAGCCCCGCTTGGTTCCCAAGCCAGTGGACATCCTAAATCCTTTTGATAAAATGTCAAAGCTCGGGCACGAATTGCCTCCTTCAATTCTTGATGCTCTAAGCTTTCCGCATAATCCCAAGCAAATGCAAGTCCGAATGCTGTATTGGTATGGGTACCAACTCGAACTGGATATTGTAATTTGGGTAAGTAATCCACAAACTTTTGAGCAATTAGCTGAGTTAGAGGCTCAAGGTTTTCTTCCAACTCTCTTGCCATGGGGTCATCAAAATGATGAAGTTCTTCGGCCAATTTTAGAAGCCAGCCCCAACCATAAGTACGTTCATAATTTCTATTATGCTTGTTATCAAAATAAGCAACTTCAATAGCGATATTTTCCTTGGACAAATGCTCTAAAAGAATATCTCTTATCAGCGCCGCATCCTTTAAATCAGGAAATGTTTTGAGCAATCGCACCATGGACCAATGTCCATGCACCGCCGAATGCCAATCAAAACAACCATAAAAAGCAGGGTGGAGTGTTTTGGGGGTCCCCAAATCCTCTTCACTTCCCAAAACATGACCCAATTTGTTGGGGTATTCCTTTGTTACACACCCAATAGGTAGGGTGGCTAAGGTATTGGCCTGATTTAAAGTCAATTCAATAATTTCAATTTGGTCCTCCTCAATTTTTGCCTCTTTGGCAGTATCAATTTTTTCGGGTTTACAGGAATAAAACGCCAACAACAGAATGGCGAGAAAAGGGTGGAACAAGTTCTTCATTGAATTGTTTTTAGCGAAATGTAACAAGTTGTTTCAATTTTACACAAATTTAGAAAAGGCTATATACTTTTTTACTAGCTTTAGTCAAAACTCGAAAACACATCACCATGGATATTTTTGGAAAAATCAAAGAGAAACTCAGCAACGAGTTTATCGATATTGTTGAATGGCTCGACTACACGGATGATACCATTGCACATCGATTTGAGCGGTATCAAAATGAAATCAAAAATGGGGCAAAACTCATCGTGCGTGAAGGACAAACAGCAGTGTTTGTAAATGAAGGCCAATTAGCGGATGTTTTTGAGCCCGGAACCTATGACCTTACCACACAAAATTTGCCCATCTTGGCTACACTCAAGGGATGGAAGTATGGTTTCAATTCTCCTTTTAAGGCGGAAGTTTACTTTGTAAATACCCATTTGTTCACTGATGAAAAATGGGGCACAAAAAGTCCAATTACCTTAAGCGATGAGCGATTTGGACTAGTTGAGATTCGAGCATTTGGAACCTATGCTTTTCGAATTTCCGATGCCGGAAAGTTCATAGTGGATATTGTTGGGACCGATAGCAACTTTACCAATTATGAAATCAATGAGCATCTGAAAAGTTTGATTGCCACGCGATTTACAGATACTGTTGGTGAAGCCAATTTACCTATTGAATTGTATGCAGCAAACACTTCTGAGCTTTCAGATACCTGTAGGGAAGTGATGGCACCTGAGTTTGAAAGTGTGGGTATCTCTTTAGAGAAGTTCTATATTGAAAACGTGTCCATGCCGGAAGATTTGAAAAAAGAAATCTTTGAGTATAGCCGTATTGATAAATTGGATTTAGATAAGTTAACCAAATTCAAAACTGCCAAGGCCATTGAAGCAGCCGCCAAAAACGAAGGTGGAACGGCCGGTGCGGGAATGGGTATGGGAATGGGATTTGTACTTGCCCAACAATTGGGCGGTATGATGAATCCGCAAATGGGAGGGCAACCACAAATGCAGCAAGCACAGGCGGCCGTTCCTCCTCCAATGCCTGTTCAAGTGCAATATTTTTATGCTGTTAATGGCACCCAACAGGGGCCAGTTTCCTTTGATCAACTTAAGGCATTATTTGCCAATAGAACCATCAATCGGGAAAGCTTGGTTTGGAAGCAGGGAATGGCAAATTGGTCTGCCCTACAGGAAGTGGAAGAACTGAAATCCTTTTTGGGAGGAAGCACACCCCCACCATTACCCAATAGCTAGACAGACCTAATTGTTTTCACATTTCCTTGGAAGAGTCCATTCAAAAAACAGAGCTAAAAAAGTCTTGCGTCAATTGCGGTGCAGAATTAAAGTATAAACCGGGAACCACTAATATTAGCTGTGAATACTGTGGTCATCAGGAAACCATTTCGGTAGACCCAAACGGATTCATGGAACTGGAGCTCTACCCCTATCTGAATGAAATGGGGGCGCAGCACCATAGTGAGGAAATCAGTATGCTGCATTGTAAAAATTGCGGCGCCAATCAGCATGTTGAAGAAAACTATAAATCACTTCACTGCGTCTACTGCAGTATGCCCCTGGTTTTGGAAGACCAATACAAGGAGGAATGGATTTTGCCTGGAGCAGTGCTTCCTTTCCAGATAGACCAACAAAAATCCCATCAAATTTTCAAACGTTGGGTGCAACGCCTTTGGTTTGCTCCCAACAATCTTAAAAAAGCAGCATTGGACCCAAAGTTTACCAAAGGCCTGTACTTACCTTATTGGACTTTTGATGCACAGCTCAGTGCTACATACAGCGGTCAGCGAGGAGAATATTATTATGAGACCAGAAGAGTTCGAAATGCGCAAGGAAAGATGGTAAACCAAAGAGTTAGGAAGACTAGGTGGTATCCTGCATCAGGTCAGGTTTCTGGTTTTGTCGATGATACCTTGGTTGAAGCGTCCAAACAACGAAAAGGACGTGTTCCTTCAAAAATTGCAAGATGGAATCTAAAACTTCTACAACCCTTCAATAGTAGTTTTCTTCGTGGTTTTGTCACAGAAAAATATACCATCCCATTAAAGCAAGGCCATTTGGCTGCCAAGGGTGAAGCCAAACAAATAGCCAAAAGATGGTGCAGGCAGGATATTGGAGGAGATACCCAGCGTATTAACCATATGGATATGCAGCTAAGCAAGGAAACTTTCAAGCATATTCTACTCCCGGTTTATGTAAGTTCCTATCGCTTCAATGGTAAAGAGTACAACTTTTTTGTAAATGGTGAAAATGGAACTATTTCAGGAACAAGACCCTACAGTTTTTGGAAGATTTTCTTTGCCGTTCTATTTGTACTTATTTTGATTGGGCTTTTTGTACTTTTTGCGAAAAGTTGACTATTTCAAAATATATTACCATGAAAAAATTGCTCTTTTACTTTGCCATTACCCTTCTATTTTCTTGTTCAGGGAATCAATCACAACAAAACAAATGGCGTATTGTTTTAAAAACAGACAAGGATGGAACAGTGCTGAAGGGCTCAAAATTGGAACTTATCAACGCTATTAGAAATGGGCAAGACCTCAAAATCGGATGGGGAGGAAAACGGGAGGACTTATCCATTGAACATCTATCCACACCCATTTGGTTGGCCATTTTGAGTGAAAAAGAAGTCATGGCCCATTTAGACCCACAAGTGCTTTCTGCAATTGATTGGGATAGTCTTAATGCGAATTATGAAGATGCTTCGCTTCTGCAAAAAGAATGGCGGGTAGTGCTCACAACCAAAGGAGATTTTGATGCCGTGTGGTACGATAAAAAAGCGGACACCCTTATTAGACGATGGCCCCAAAAACACATTATGACGTGGTTCGCTAATGGCTCTCAAGAAGAGGCTGTCCCCTTATTCAGTAAGTACTAGTTTTCTAAAAATAGCAGGCATACTGGATTGGGGAAATCCATAGCACTTACAAATTCCAAAGTTCCCTTTTCCTCATCCCTTTTGAATACTGAGATATTGCTACTGCGTTCATTCGCAACAAGTAAAAATTGCCCACTAGGGTCAAGAGTAAAGTTTCGAGGCCAATCCCCACGAACGGGTTCACGTCCAACTAGATTAATTTTTCCCGTGTTTTTGTCAACCGAAAAAACAACTATCGTATTCTCTCCTCTATTGGACCCATATAGAAAATGTCCGTCTGGGGATAAATGAATATCAGCACAGGACTTGCCCCCATCCCAATCGGGAGCTAATGTATTTTCGGTTTGAACAGGATTGTAGCTTCCTTCATCGTCCCGTTTGAAAACCGTAATTGTAGCATTCAACTCATTAATGACATACAAAAAAGAACGGTCTACGTTGAACACAAAATGTCTCGGTCCAGCACCTTCCGGAAGGTCTATGGATGATTGATGGGCAGCTTCCCAAATACTGTCCTTTTTAAAATATCTTTTAATTCCATCCAACCCCAAATCTGAAGCAAACAAACCATCATCATTAAAATGGGCCTTGTGCACATGTGGAGCTTTGGTAGTATCCAAAACTTTGTGGTCAATACGTTGGCTTTTGCCCAAACTTCCATCCGTTTCCACATCGAACACAGCAAGATTACCCCCGGTATAATTCGATACTGCTATTTGTCCACCTTCTGAAAAAGTTACATGACATGGATGAGCTCCGCCAGTACCTTTACTGTTGAGCTCTTTCAAAATGCCATCTTCCAGAGAAAAGGAAGTTACTCCTCCCCCTAAACTATCAAAATCAGCTGTTTCCTGTACTGCATAGAGATATTGCTTGTCAGAAGAGAAAGTTAAAAAGGAAGGGTTGGGTAGTACGGCCATTAACTGAGTGCTATCCAAACTTCCGGAATTGGAGTTGAAATCCAATTTGTAGATTCCTTCACTTTGGCCGTTTGTATACGTGCCCACAAATAAAGAATAGGTTTCTTCCATTTGCTTTTTCTCTGTACATCCTAATGCAATCAACAAAAAAATGCTAAAACTCCAATGTAAATATTTCATCTGTTGAAGGTGTTTTGCTAAAAGTAACAACTAAAAATGACTTTCAAATCGTGCTTTAAGGCCTTCTTTCTATTTTTGAAATATGAACAAGGATACCCTCATATTGGTTCTAAGCTGCCTGGGAATTGCACAAGCCCTGTTCCTTGTTGTTTATCTGTTAACACTAAAAAAAAGAAATAGAAAAGCCAATTTATTTCTGGCTCTTACTATTCTTGGACTAACCATCAGAATTGGAAAGTCAGTGCTCAATGTGTATCTGGACTTGGAATCCTGGCAACGGAACTTAGGGCTCTCAGGTATTTTACTAACCGGACCAGCCTTATTGTTTTACGGAAGAGCTTTGCTTCTATCCAAAAAAGAGTTTTTGCCAAAAGATGCCTTTCATTTTTTGCCTTTCATCTTGTTTGCTGCATTGGCTATTGTTATTCCAAACGATGGGAACCCAATATCTTATGTGATTTACATTCTGGTTTTTTCCCATTTGGCATTTTATACTTTGCTTTCCTTTGGCCTGCTTATCAGAAACAAAACTGAAATCAGGAAACCACTGGGCAATTGGTATCGAAATCTGGTTATAGGTACCGCTTTTATATGGGTGTTTTACATGGGCAATCTGGCAGGTTTGTTTTCATTCTATATCGGTGGGGCTCTATTTTTTTCCCTGCTGATTTATGTCTTTTCCTTCCTTTTTCTTCAAAAACATGCTTTTCAACTGGGAAAGTATACTTCTTCAACCTTGGATAAGTCCACATCCAAGGAATTAATGCAGACCCTAAAAAAGCTCTTTTTTGAAGAAGAAATTTATCTCGACAGTTCCCTCTCACTTGAAAGTGTATCCAAACGCTTGAATGTGTCTCCGCGAAAATTATCACAAGCTATCAATGAAAATGAAGAAAAGAATTTTTCCGACTTTGTGGTCAGCCATCGAATTGAAAAGGCAAAAGTTTTGTTGGTAGACCCTAAGTATCGAAGGGAAAAAATAATTGCGATAGCCTATGATTGCGGCTTTGGAAATGTCACTTCATTTAATCTCGCATTTAAAGCGAAAACCAAGTATACCCCAACCCAATTTAGAAATGAATTTGGGACAGCATAGCGATTTTTCGTTTTAAGAATCATGTTTTTTAAAGGGTAACTAGTCAGCTTTTATGTCATTTGAGGAAACTTTCCAACGATGAACAAATTGATTCTTCCCTTTATTCTGCTATGTATTGGCTGTTCTGAAAGTCATAAAAAAACAATCGCCGAAGAATACCTCCCCCTCTCCCCAACTAAAGAAGCTGTGCTGGATAGCTTAAATCATCCTTGGAGCATCGCTTTTATATCCAAAAATGAAGCACTGGTATCTGAAAAGGATGGTAACCTTTTGAAGGTGAACCTCACCACAAAAGAAAAACAGATCATAAGGGGTTTTCCCAAGGACTTCACAGATAGTATCCGTGCCATCCATTTTGGAGATAATTCCGGAATTTTTGAAGTTTTAATTGACCCATATTTCAAAAAAAATCAATGGGTATATGTTTCCTATGCGGCCAAAAAGGATTTTGGAACCACCACCAAAGTAATCCGAGCCCAATTAAGAAATGATTCCCTGACCAATCATCAAACCTTGATTGAAGCAGCTCCGTATACCAGGGAATACTATCATTATGGGGGAGGAATGACCTTTGGGTCGGATGGAAAACTTTACATAACTATAGGTGAAAGGTTGTTTTGGGAACGGGATGAACCTCCCATTCCCATTGCTCAAGATGTGACAGACAAACGAGGAAAAATCTACAGAATCAACCCGGATGGTAGCATTCCAGATGATAACCCTGATTTTGGTTCGAACGCAGTTCCTGGATTGTACGCCATGGGAATTCGGGCCGCTCAAGGAATTACAGTTCAACCTGATACGAACACTATTTGGTTTAGTGAGCATGGCACCATTCAAGGCGATGAAATCAATATCTTAAGGCCGGGTGCCAATTATGGTTGGCCCAACGTGACTTCTGGCAAACTGAGAAGTTCAGATTACACACCACCTACATTGGAAGGTGTAGAATTCACCGCACCGGTTTGGTTTTGGCTACATACTGTAGCTCCCACTGGACTTACTTTTTATACCGGAACTGAATTTCCCCAATGGAAAAACAACTTAATTGTTCCAGGGCTTTCCAGAGGCAGTTTATGGCGATTTCATATTGAAAATGAAACAATAAAAAGTGCCGAAGAGCTTTTTTTAGATGATAGGGTTCGTATCAGAAAGGCCAGACAAAGTCCAGATGGCAAACTATACATACTTACCGATGAAGACAATGGAAAAATCATCGAAATCAAATCAACAAGCAATTTAAACTCTAAATCATGAAAATAACATTTTTGAATCTCCTCTTTTTAGTAGCAACCGTTTCACTATTCTCCCAATCCGAAGAGGAAAGCATACGTAAGACGCTTCGGAACTATTTGGATGGTTCTTCATACAGCAACCCGGAACAAATAGAATCTGCTTTCTATGAAGACGCGCCTTTGTTTTTGTCCAAAGAAGGACAAGAAATCTATCTGTTATCCCCAAAGGAGTATACCGAATTGTTTAAGAAGAGAGAGAAAGGGAAGTTCAATGGAAGAGAGGGAAAAATTTTGACCATTGACCAATCCAATGACATTGCTATGGCCAAGGCAGAAATTAAGATTCCCGCTCGAAACATGCATTTTATAGATATTTTCCTGCTGAAAAAATTGGAAGGTCAATGGAAGATTATCAGCAAAGCGGCCACTCTAATGGCTGAATAATTCCCGAAACTATCTAGAAATCAATCTTGCTTTGATTTCATTTCGAAGATATAGCCCGGTTACAGTTGTGGCTAAAACGTCCGCAATTGGAAAGGAAAGCCAAACACCAAGTTCCCCCAAAAAGTTAGGTAGTAAAAGAATTAAAGGAATAAAAAAGAAGCCTTGACGAGTTAGTGTCAGTAAAAGAGCAGGAATTGCTTTGCCAACAGCCTGAAAATAGGCGGCCCCAATCAATTGAAGGGCAATAATAGGCGTTGCCGCAAAGACCAAACGCATAGCGGTTGGAGCATGTTGCATAACAAATGCATTGGTACGTATTTCTTCCTCGAGCAAATCCGTTCTATTACTTAGAAAAAGGTCGGTAAAGAATTCAGGGAAAACCATGAGACCAACGAAAACTAGGGTGGCTACAAGTGCCGCATATTTTATCGCGGTATATATGGATTCTTTTACCCGGTCATATTGAGCGGCTCCATAATTGAAACCCGCAATGGGCAAAAAACCTTGAGTAACTCCAAAAACTGGAAATAAGGCAAACATGAGCATTCTGCCGATAATGGCGTAAACAGCGACCAGAGCTTCTCCGCCCAAACTGAAGAGGATATTGTTCAGTAACAAATAGATTACACTGGTCACCGCCTGTCTTGCCAAGGTAACAAAGCCCAATGACCCTATTTCCTTCAGTATGCTATTGTTCAATACAAAATGAGTCACCCCTATTTTTAGCTCGGAGTTCTTCGAAAGAAAAAAATACAGGATATATGAAAAGCACAGAAGATAGCCCGCTGTGGTAGCCCAAGCAGCTCCATGCATTCCCCAATCAAGTATATAGATAAAAATATAGTCCAAAAGCAAGTTGCCAACGGAGGGGATTATCATGGCGACCATCGCAAATTTGGGCTTGCCCTCTGCACGAATTACTGTGTTGCCCATCATACAAAGGGCAAGGAAAGGTACCCCATAAAGCACAATGGTATAGTATACTTTTGCAGGATCAAAGATGCTTCCTTTCCCACCGAATGCAGGAATCAAATCATTTATAAAATAGAGTCCAAGAACGACCATGGAAATCGTAACCAATAGGGTAAGGGTAATTTGATTTCCAAAGGTTCTAAGCGCTTTTTCTTTATCCCCAGAACCTAAAGCACGAGAAATGATACTGGAACCCCCAATACCGATTGCCATACCCAGAGCGGCGATAAAAAAGGAAACAGGAAGTACTACATTGATCGCTGCAATGGCAATGGAACCAATCCAATTGCCAACGAAAATGGAGTCTACCAAAACATTTAGGGACATGACCAAAATCCCAATCGAAGCTGGGACCGCCTGTTTTATAAGTAATCTGCCAATAGGCTCGGTTCCTAGTTGTTCTGATGAGACTTTTGCCATCTAAACAGGCAAAGTTTCCTTGGCTTCCCATTCATTGACCCACTGGGCCATCAAGGATACCCAAGCATCACTGTCGTTCAAGCAAGGTATGTGTATGTAATGTTCCCCTCCAGCTTCTTCAAACTGCTCTTTGCCTTCCATGGCAATTTCTTCCAAGGTTTCCAAGCAGTCGCTCACAAAGGCAGGAGTAATGACGGCAAGCCTTTTTTTACCTTCTTTGGCCAAACGTTCAAATTCAAAATCGGTATACGGCTTTAGCCATGGGTCACCTGCCAAACGGGATTGAAATGAAGAACTCACCTTGTCTTCTGGCAAATCCAAATATTCTTTCACCAACTCCGTGGTATCATAACATTGGTGTCTATAACAGGTATGGTGTGCTACTGAATTCACCTTGCAACAACTCCCATCTATCTTACAATGGAATTTCGTGGGGTCCGATTTTCGAATATGTCTTTCCGGTATACCATGGTAGGAAAACAGAATATGGTCGTATTCAAAATCCTTTAATCCCTCTGCAATACTTTCACTCAACACCTTAATGTAATCCTGATTTTTATAAAACGCTGGAAGGGTGGTTAAGTGCATTTCAGGAAAAAAAGCTTGCTGAACTTCCATCGTTTTTACCACTACAGTCTCATAGGAAGACATGGCGTAATGCGGATAAAGTGGAACCAATAATACTTCATCCACTCCTTTATCCTTTAATTCTTGCAATGCCTTTTTGATGCTCATGGAGCCGTAGCGCATACCCAAAGCTACTGGCATTTTGGTGTGTTGACGCACCTTTTCAGTAAAGCGTTCCGAGATTACAATAAGCGGGGAGCCTTCATCCCACCAAATCTTGGAATACGCTTCTGCAGACTTTTTTGGACGTGTTTGAAGAATTATGCCCCGCACCAATAAATTTCGAAGCAGTTTAGGAACATCAATAACCCGTTCGTCCATTAGAAATTCATCCAAATAGGGTTTAACATCCTTTGGTGTGGGACTGTCCGGTGACCCCAAATTGACCAATAATACACCTTTCATAGCAAGAAAATCAATTTTTGTATTGTCCCGCAAAAATAGGGCTTGAAGCTTAAAATGTATGGGTAAGGGTCAATTTGTTTCCTTATAATTCCATAGATAACTTTAATTTAGCTTCTATTGCAATTTGAATATGATGCGTTTTTGTTTTTTGCTTCTATTATTCGGTCACTTTCTGAACCCATTGACTGCTCAAATTACATGTGTTGCACAAGATTCCACCCTTTTTGAAAACAAGTTGAACCAATTAAAGCATATACAAACTTCATCTCTTGGCGACAGTTTAGTGGTAATTGGAAAATCCTTTTTGGGAACGCCTTATGTGGAAAAAACCTTGGAAGTAGGAGAAACCGAAACGCTGGTTGTAAATCTCAGGGGATTGGACTGTACCACTTTTGTAGAAAACGTTTTGGCATTCGGTCTTCAACTTAAAAAAGACGAGAATTTGTTTCTTGATTTTGCCAAAAATCTAGAAACCATTCGGTATAGAAATGGAGATATGAATGGCTATCCCTCTCGTTTACATTATTTTACGGATTGGATTAGAAATAACGAATCTATGGGTTTGGTAAAGGATATTACTCCAGCTCTGGGAGGTGAAATCATTCAAAAACCTATTAATTTCATGGGTACGCATAGAAATTTATATCCTTTTTTATCCGACAACTCTAACTACGAAAAGATACTTCAAATCGAATCGGAATTGGCTAGTGAAGCATTGTGTATTTTACCCCAAAATCAAATTGAAGCCCAAGAAATGAACATCCAAAACGGTGACATTATCGCTTTGGCTACTTCCATAAAAGGTTTGGATGTAACCCATACGGGATTTGCCATTCGAGTTGATGGTAGAATCCATTTGCTCCATGCCTCTACTTCAGGGAGTGTTACGATTACCAAAGAACCTTTGGTGGATTATCTCAAAAAAATAAAAAATAATACCGGAATAATTGTAGCAAGACCTGAGCTACTCTCTTCCCAAACACCATAAAATAGCTCCCAATAGGTGTTGCCTAAATTCAGGTTCATCAAAAGATTCTTCAGTATGACCTCCTCCTGTGTAATAAGCTCTCCCTCCATCAAATTCATGATACCATGCAATAGGATGGTTTTTGCCATTCGTGCCTCCATCATAGCTGGTCTCATCTAGGTTTAGCAGCACAGAAATATTGGGGTTGATGTTTTTGTAGTTGTACCATTCGTCACTTCTGCTCCAAGAATCCTCTAAATGCGCGGTTGAAGCATGTTCCTTGGAAAGCACATCTATCTTGGCATTACGTACATTAGGATCGTTGGGATGGCTTTTAAAATAGCCCCCAACCAATCTGCCATACCATGCCCAGTTATATTCTGTATCTGCCGCGGCATGAATTCCCAAAAAACTACCTCCTGATTTGATGTAGTTTTCAAATACCCTTTGCTGCTGATTGTTTAAAACATCCTGGGTAGTGCTTAGAAACACAACCAATTTGTAATTTTTTAAGTTTTGTGCATTGAAATCTTCCGAAGTTTCCGTTTGAAGCACAATGAAATTGTTTTTCCGACCTATCTGCCTTAATGTATGAACTCCTTTCTCAATGGATTTATGACGATACCCTGTGGTTTTGGTAAAAGCAAGCACAAAATCTGGAGTTTTAATGCCTTCCGGCTTATCCGTTTCTGGATTTTGCTGTGAATGCAAGCATAAGCTTAAACCAAAAACAAACACAATTAGTGGAAAGAGTTTCATCTAAGTATGGTTTAGACCGTTGAAGATAAATATTTTTTAGGCGTAGTTCCATACTTCTTTTTAAAGGAGGCGATAAAATGACTTGCAGTGCTGTATCCCACCTTTAATCCTACTTCGTTTACATTATGCTTTCCAGTTTCTAGCATTTTTCTGGCATAATCCATTTTGTAATCGAATAGGAAACCATAAACGGAGTCACCATAAATCTGTTTAAACCCCTCTTTAAGCTTTTTTAAACTTAATCCTATCTCCTCAGAAAGCTCAGCCAAGGTAGGAGGTTCCGACATCCGCGCTATGATGATTTCCTTTGCCATTTTTATGCGTCGGACATTGTCCTCATCTGCCAAAAAAGGACACTGTTCCAGATCGGCATCCTGTGCTTTATTGAAGTAAAGTGAAATAAGCTCATAAACTTTACCCTTAACATAAAGCTCTTTCATGAACGGATGGAGGTTGTAACTCATCAATTGGCTCAATACCACAGCAATTGCCGGGGAGACCACTTCCTGCGAATAGTACTTTTTTTCAGCAAACTCATCACTTAGAAAGGGAATATATCCAGCTTCACTGGAAAACAGGGAATGAAACTTCCGAATCGTCATTACTATGGATAAAAGCCAAGAATTGGGTTGCATGACCAGGTTTAAAGGCAAATCTTTTTGAGTGTTATAAAGCAACAAGGAGTTTTCCTCGTTTACCTCCAAGTGATAGTTCCCCTGATTGAACAAAAATTGGGAACTCCCTTTTAAACAAAAATGAAATTGAATAAACGAACTGTCTATGTCCCTTTCAACCAAGGCTTTATCTTCCGTTTCATTCTGGATTTTTAAGACATAAAATCCCTCTTCAATCAAGATTTCCTCGTAGGTACCTTTAGCGACATTTTCCATTTTACAAATCCTGCATTTAAGCTTTTAAAAACTATTTAGAATTACTCTAAATTAATTGATATCATATTAAAACGCCTTTAATCATTACAATTCTGGGATTTTCAGCAGAAATAGGAATGAATTGAACAAGAACTGACATTATTAGTTCTTTCAGCGTTATTTTTTCAAATATACACCATATATTTTTGTGGCTGAGTTTTGCTCAGGTATGAGAAATTATCACGTTTCTAAACATAGCTCATTTTATGCCATAGGCTTAAGCTACAAAAAAGCGGATGCCCATACCCGTGGTAAATTTAGCTTGGATGTTCCCGCTATTGACGCCTTAATGAAGAATGCCAAAGCTCAGGGGACGGATGGATTGTTGGCTATTTCTACTTGTAATAGAACAGAACTCTATGGGTTCGCCCAACATCCGTATCAACTTATCAAAATTCTTTGTGACCAAACCCAGGGTACCGTTGAAGAATTTCAAGAAGTAGCCTACATCTATAAAAATCACAATGCCATAAGCCATCTTTTTAAGGTGGGTACTGGGTTGGACAGCCAGATTTTGGGGGATTTTGAAATCATTAGTCAAATCAAGCAAGGATTTTACCGGGCGAAAAAACATGAAATGACCAATCCTTTTTTGGAAAGGCTGTGCAATTCTGTGATTCAGGCCAGTAAGCGAATTAAAAATGAAACGGAACTATCTTCCGGGGCTACTTCAGTAGCTTTTGCGTCCGTTCGATATATTTTGGATAACGTTCCCAGTATTTCTGAAAAGAATATCCTGCTTTTCGGTACAGGTAAAATTGGAAGAAATACCTGTGAAAATCTCATAAAGCATTCTGAGAACTCCCATATTACTTTAATCAATAGAACAAGACAAAAGGCGGAGGCTGTAGCGGGCAAATTTAAATTAACCGTTAAGGATTATGCTGAACTCCAACCTGAAATAAGAAAGGCCGATGTTTTGGTTGTTGCCACTGGAGCTCAACTTCCAACGGTTTCCAAAGCCTTGATTCACCCGAAGAAACCCTTGTTGATTTTGGACTTATCCGTTCCCAAGAACGTTTCTGATGATGTATTGGATTTGGACAATGTCTCTTTGGTACATTTAGATCAATTGTCCCAAGTCACGGATGAAACTTTGGAGAAAAGAAAAGAATATATCCCCAGTGCTGAGAAAATTATTTCACAAGTAAAAAATGATTTTCTAAAGTGGTTGGAATCTCGAAAGTTTGCCCCTGTAATCAACGCGTTGAAGGAAAAATTGAAAGTGATGAAAGCTGAGGAAATTGATTTTCACTCCAAAAAGCTCAACGACTTTAATCAAGATCAGGCAGAAATCATTTCCGACCGAATAATCCAAAAAATCACCAAGCAATTTGCTAATCATTTAAGGCAAATGGATTCAGACCCAGAAAATAGTTTAGCCCTTATCCAAGAAATATTTCAACTAGAAATCGATTCTGAATGGGTAAAATCATAAGAATTGGTACCCGCGAAAGCGAACTCGCCTTGTGGCAGGCAAAAACGGTTCAGACCAAATTGGAGGCTTTGGGTCATGATACTATTTTAGTTCCCATAACTTCTACAGGCGACCAGGTCTTGGATAAGCCACTTTATGAATTGGGAATTACAGGCATTTTTACCAAAACCTTGGACATCGCCTTGTTAAAAGGACAAATTGATATTGCGGTGCATTCAATGAAGGATGTCCCGACCCAGTTACCTCAAGGTATTATTCAATGTGCCGTTTTGGAGCGCGCAGTTGCAAATGACATTCTTGTTCATAAAGGTGCAGAATTTCTAGAAGATTCAGAAAACACTTCCACTATTGCCACGGGCAGTTTGAGACGAAAAGCGCAATGGTTGCACAAATATCCCAACCACAATGTGGTTGACTTACGAGGCAATGTCAATACGCGTTTGCTAAAGCTTATTGAAAACGATTGGCAAGGCGCCATTTTTGCCCAAGCTGGTCTAGAACGAATAAAACTAATGCCCAAGGATGCTATTATTCTTGATTGGATGGTTCCAGCTCCCGCTCAGGGGGCAATGGTGGTAGTAAGCTTAGAAGAAGATTCCCATTGTAAAGAAGTTTTGGAGAAAATCAATCATACTCCCTCCGAAATTGAAACCAAGGTGGAACGAGAGTTTTTACGCACCTTGGAAGGTGGTTGCACTGCACCTATTGGAGCTCTGGCACAAATTCAAGATGATTCGTTGTTTTTTAGAGGGGTTCTCTTTTCTTTGGACGGTAAACAGAAACTAGAAATAGAAAAATCCGTTTCGTTGGATACAATTGAAGGTTTCGGAGCAAATTGCGCAAAAGAAATTTTAAACCAAGGTGGAGATGCCTTAATGCAGGCCATTAGAGATGAAAACAGTGCTCTCCACTAGAATATTGACCCTTTCACAAAAGGAATTATTGCTAAATTCTGGGATTGGATTTGTGGAGTATGATGCATTGCATATTTCCTTGTTGGATTTTGAAATTCCCCGCAACACTGAGCATGTTATTGTAACCAGTAAGAATGGTGCAAAATCATTTTTAAAAGCTTTCGAAGGTATCTCTAAAAGCACTTTAAAAGAAACATTCAAATTTTATTGTGTTGGCGAAAAAACACGGAGGTTTTTAGAAGAATCCGGATTTCCAGTCGTCGAAACTGATTCAAGTGCCTCAGAATTAGGGCATTTGATTATCTCAAAATATAAAACCAATAGGTTTATTTTTATTTCTGGGAATTGGAGAAGAGATGAAATTCCAAACCTTTTTTCGAAAAATAACGTTCAGTATCAAGAATTTCAGGGGTATATGACTTCCTTTAATCCAAAAGCATTTGACACCGAATTTGACGGTTATCTTTTTTACAGCCCAAGTGGTATAAAAAGCTTTTTGGAGTCAAATAAGATACCCCACCACCCTCTTTTTTGTATTGGTGAGACCACCGCAAAAGAAGCAAGGAAACAAAGTAAAAATATAATTGTAGCAAACCAGCCAACCGTAGAAAATGTATTGGTTCAGGTGGTTAAACATTTCAAAAGAATATGATAAAAAACGATTTATTCCTTAAAGCCCTTAAAGGAGAGTCCGTGGATAGGCCACCGGTATGGATGATGCGACAGGCTGGACGATATCTTCCAGAGTTTATGGCCTTAAAGGAGAAGTATGACTTTTTCACCCGTTGTCAAACTCCTGAATTGGCTTCGGAAATCACGGTGCAACCCATCCGTAGGTATGGAATGGATGCTGCCATACTTTTTAGTGATATTTTGGTCATCCCACAAGCCATGAATATTGAGGTTGAAATGAAACCCAATTTTGGTCCCTATCTTCCGAATCCTATTAGAAATGTGAGCGATTTGGACCGTGTTGTGGTTCCCGAAGTCGAATCTTCTTTAGGCTATGTGTTGGATGCCATCAAAATGACCAAAGAAAAATTGGAAGATGAAATTCCTTTAATAGGTTTTGCAGGCTCACCTTGGACGATTCTTTGCTATTGTGTAGAAGGGCAAGGAAGCAAAAGTTTTGATAAAGCCCGTGGCTTCTGTTTTACCCAACCCGAAGCCGCTCATGCACTGCTTCAAAAAATTACAGATACTACCATCGCTTATCTTAAAGCGAAAGTGAAAGCAGGGGTAAATGCCGTTCAAGTTTTTGATTCCTGGGGTGGTATGTTATCACCAGTGGACTATCAAGAGTTTTCTTGGAAATATATTCAACAAATTGTTGATGCTTTAAAAGATGAAACTCCTGTTATTGTTTTTGGAAAAGGCTGCTGGTTTGCCCTCAAAGAGATGGCCTCTTCGGGAGCTTCAGCTGTAGGAGTGGATTGGACCTGTTCAGTCATGAATGCCCGCTATTTGACTGGCGGAAAAATCACGCTTCAAGGGAATTTTGACCCAGCTCGGTTGTTATCTCCACCCGAAACCATCAAAAAAATGGTTACCCAAATGATAAACGAGTTTGGTAAGGATAAATACATTGTGAATTTGGGTCACGGGATTTTGCCAAATATTCCTTTGGAGAATGCCCAAGCCTTTATTGAAGCGGTAAAGGAGTATAAGGTGTGAACATAGTTAGGGCTTTACGAAACTTAGGTGCTAAAGATATCTGGCAAGTTTTTCTTCTTGCGTTATGGCATCCTTTGTTCGTTTTACCTACACTTTTCGCAACTAAAAAGTGTATAACCTTGTCCACACAATATTTTGGAAAGGCCCATCATGAAAATGGACCGGCCAATGCGTTTAGACATGCTTTGTGGAATTATATTATTGCCCGTTCCTGCTCCCGATGGAGTACAAAAATGGACAAAGCGGTTGTTTGGGCAAAAAAAATAACAGACTGGCATGAGGAAGCCTTCGTTAATTCTCCTCTTGCACGTGCTATGGATTTACATAACAACAAGGTAGGGCGCTATCTGTTTTCAAAATATGGTGAAACATCTTTGGAAGAGCTGGTTGACATGCTGGTTGACATGACCAAAGAATCCATTTTAGTCGAAACTGAGAATGAAATTGACGCAATTTCCATGCATTTGGTTCATATAATTGACACACAATGAAAGACAAATTCTATAACTACATACAAAACCTTCAAGATACCATCACAAACGGATTGGAAAAGATGGATGGTGAAGCCAAATTCCAAGAAGATTTATGGAATAGACCTGAAGGTGGTGGTGGAAGAACCCGAGTGATTGAAAATGGAGCCGTTTTTGAAAAGGGAGGGGTTAATATTTCCGCTGTTCATGGACCCTTGCCCAAAAGTATGCAACAGTATTTCGGTGTAGATGATGTTGATTTCTTTGCCTGTGGACTCAGTCTTGTAATTCACCCCAAGAGTCCGATGGTCCCTACAGTTCATGCGAATTGGAGATATTTTGAGATGTACGATAAAACAGGGGCCATTGTAGATCAGTGGTTCGGAGGGGGACAGGATTTGACCCCTTATTATCTTTTTGAAGAGGATGCCGCACATTTTCATACGATTTGCAAACGCGCATGTGATGCTCACGATTTGGAATTTTATCCCAAATACAAGAAGAAATGCGATGAATATTTCTGGAATAGTCATAGAAATGAAGCCCGTGGCGTAGGCGGACTCTTTTTTGATTATTGCAAGGCGACCGAAGAAAAGACCATGGAAGATTGGTGCCATTTTGTAACCGAAGTTGGAAACAGTTTTTTGGAAGCTTACTTGCCTATAGTGGAAAAAAGAAAAGACCTTAAGTATTCACAAACCGAAAGAGACTGGCAAGAAATTCGAAGAGGTCGTTATGTGGAATTTAATTTGGTTCATGACAAAGGCACCTTGTTTGGATTAAGGACCAATGGCCGTATTGAAAGTATCTTAATGAGTTTACCCCCTCATGTTCAATGGAGGTATGATCATAATCCAGAAAAAGGTAGTCAGGAAGAAAAACTGATTCAAGTGCTTCAAAATCCAAGGGAATGGGTTTAATCTTTAGTTTTGTAAAGCCATGGGTATGAAACAAAAAATTTACCAAATTGATGCATTTGCTTCGGGTCCTTTTAAAGGGAATCCGGCAGCTGTTTGTGTAATGGATTCTTGGATACCCGATGAAGTTATGCAAAGCATTGCCGAGGAAAATAACCTTGCGGAAACGGCATTCACCGTTTTGGAAAATGGGAAATACACGCTTCGTTGGTTCACCCCTGAAACTGAAGTTGACCTTTGTGGACATGCCACCCTAGCTACGGCTTATGTGCTTTTCAACTATTATGCTCACAACAATAATACCATTCTGTTTTATTCACCGAGAAGTGGTGAATTAACTGTAAACAGTGAGGGAGATGGACTTATCTCCCTCAATTTTCCCACAGATGAAATTGAAAAGGTTGCAACTGAGAGTGCTATAAATGAGGCTATTGGGAAACCCCCCTTGGAAACCTACAAGGGCAAAACCGATTATATGTTGATTTACGGTTCACAAAAGGAAATTGAGGGCCTAAATCCTAATTTTTCCCTTTTGGATAAAGTGAATTGTAGAGGGGTAATTGTAACAGCTCCTGGAGATAAAGTCGATTTCGTTTCCCGATTTTTCGCACCAAAATGTGGTATTCCAGAAGATCCAGTTACGGGCTCAGCCCACACCACAATGACACCTTACTGGTCCAAAGCATTAGGAAAAACTAATCTTTTTGCAAAGCAACTCTCCAAACGGGGTGGTGATTTGCAATGTGAAGATTTGGGAGAACGAGTAAAAATATCAGGAAAAGCCGTACCCTATTTGGTTGGCGAAATAGAATTGTAACCTATGTATCCTTTAATAAGAAATAGAAGACTACGCCAAAGTGAGGCCATCCGAAGATTGGTTCGCGAAACAGTAATTACTCCAGATGATTTTTTGGTGCCCTTGTTTGTAGTTGAAGGAAATGGAGTTAAAGAAGAAATTCCCTCCATGCCCAACTATTATCGAATGAGTTTGGATAAACTTCAAGCGGAGGTAAAACAGTTGTGGGATATGGGACTATGCACTGTTTTACTTTTCGTTAAGGTTCCAGACAATCTTAAGGACAATCAAGGAAGTGAAGCTTTGAATCCAGAAGGATTGATGCAAAGAGCCATCAAAACCGTAAAAGATAGTTGCCCAGAAATGCTGGTAATGACCGATGTGGCCCTTGACCCTTTTTCTTCTTACGGCCACGACGGTATAGTTGCTGATGGCCAAATTCTGAATGATGAAACTAGTGAGATTTTAGCTGAAATGAGCGTTTCGCACGCTCAAGCGGGTGCAGATTTTGTGGCACCAAGCGATATGATGGACGGTAGGATTCTAACCATACGTGAGGCTCTGGAAGATGAAGGGTTTCAGAATATTGGAATCATGAGTTATTCAGCCAAATATGCCAGTGCATTTTATGGTCCGTTCCGGGATGCTTTGGATTCTGCTCCGGTGGATATAGAAAATGTGCCCAAAGACAAGAAAACCTATCAAATGGACCCCGCCAACCGATTTGAAGCGATTCGAGAAACCCAAATGGACATTGACGAAGGAGCAGATATTGTTATGGTAAAACCAGGTCTTGCCTATTTGGACATTGTTCGAGAAATAAAGAATGAGGTGGATGTTCCGTTGGCAGTTTATCAAGTTTCTGGCGAATACGCCATGCTTAAGGCCGCTGCTGAAAAAGGCTGGTTGGACCATGACTCCGTCATGATGGAACAACTGATTTCGATTAAAAGGGCAGGAGCAGATATCATAGCGAGCTATTTTGCCAAGGATGTCGTCCGATTATTGGGGTAGTTCAAAAAAAATATGCATACTTTTAGAAAGCACTAGATACTATGGGACTTTTACTCTTTTACGCTTTCATTTCCATTTTCTTTTCATTCCTATGCTCGATATTGGAGGCTGTCCTATTGAGCATAACGCCCACATTTATCAACGTAAAAAAACAGGAGGGAAAAGAATATGCAGTGCAGTTGGAGGGGTTAAAAAAAGATGTGGACAAGCCCCTTATCGCTATTCTCACCTTAAACACCATCGCACATACGGTAGGTGCCATTTTAGTCGGAGTTCAAGCAAAAGTGGCTTATGCTGAAATGTATGGAACCAATACTCGTTCCATTTTTGGTATGGAGTTTACTGAGGATCTCATGGTTGGGGTAGTGTCGACTATCATGACCATATTGATTTTGGTAGCTTCTGAAATCATTCCCAAAACCATTGGCGCAACCTACTGGAAACAACTGGCCAATTTTACTGCTAAATCCTTAAAAATTATGGTGTTGATTCTCAAGTATACTGGTCTGCTCTGGTTGCTACAATTATTTACCCGATTGGTTGGCGGGAAGGGGCATCATGGAAGTGTACTTAGCCGCGAAGATTTTACAGCTATGGCCGATATTGCCGAAGAAGAAGGGGTTTTCCAAGAATCCGAATCGAAAGTGATTAAGAATTTGTTGGTTTTCGATGAAATCCAAGCCAAGGATGTGATGACACCTAGAACCGTCATGAAAATAGCATCCGAAGACACCACGATTCAAGAATTTTTTGACAACAATCGCCCGCTGCGTTTTTCACGGATTCCCATTTTTAAAGATAGAGCCGACAATATCACTGGATTTGTCCTAAAAGATGAAATGCTTGAGGCCATTATCAACAAAAAAGGAAAAGAGACCCTTTCTACACTTAAAAGGGAAATGTTGGTCACCAGAAGAAACAAGCCCATTCCTGAACTCTTTGAAAAGTTCGTAGAACAAAGAAACCATATTTCCTTGGTAGTAGATGAGTATGGTTCAGTAAGTGGTTTAGTAACCATGGAAGATGTGATTGAAACCTTGTTAGGCTTGGAGATTATGGATGAAAGTGACAACGTGGAAGACCTTCAAGTATTGGCCCGAAAGAACTGGGAAACGCGAGCTAAGCGCCTAGGAATTATTGAAGAAGAAAGTGAAATAGAATAATGGAAACCGCTTATATTGAGACGCCTATAGGTTTTGCAGAGATAAAAGGTGATGAAAATGGCCTTTCAAGTATTAGTGTGCTCAATGAAAATAAACCAAAAGGTATAGTTCCTGAAGTTTTGGAGGATGCGGTTTATCAATTTCAGGAGTATTTTGAAGGAAAGCGTCAAAATTTTACACTAAAATTAAATCCTGAAGGAACAGATTTTCAGAAAAAGGTCTGGGAAAAGCTACAATCCATCCCATTCGGAAAAACCGTATCCTACCTTGAACTTTCCAAGCAGCTTGGTGATGTAAAAGCCATTCGAGCAGTTGCCGCCGCAAATGGGAAAAACCCTCTTTGGATAGTCGTTCCTTGTCATCGTGTTATAGGTTCAAATGGAGATTTAGTTGGTTACGCCGGTGGTCTGGCAAGAAAAAAATGGTTGCTGGAACATGAAAGTCCTGTAAAGCAAACTTCGCTTTTCTAGTCTTACCTAATTCTTAGTCATTTGGGAATGGATGTGAGAAATCTCTTAAAATTTATATCTTCCAACCCATAAAAATTCCAAATCATGCTGTATAAACTTAATCTTGAACATATCCTGTTTTTGGATATCGAAACTGTGCCTCAACACCCTAATTTTTCCGACTTGGAAGGAAACGTCCAAGAACTTTGGGCCCAAAAAACCCAATACCAACGAAAAGAAGAAATCTCTCCCGAAGACTTTTATGACCGAGCTGGCATATGGGCTGAGTTCGGAAAAATCATCTGTATTTCCGCCGGCTATTTTTACTTCAAGAATGACTTAAGACATTTTCGTGTTACATCATTTCATGGAGATGAAGTCGATTTGCTCAAAAAATTCAAACAGCTCCTTCAAGAGCATTTTAGTCAAACGAAACATTTACTATGTGCCCACAATGGCAAAGAATTCGATTTTCCTTATATAGCCCGGAGAATGGTAATCAATGGCCTCAACCTTCCCTATAAATTGGACCTATTTGGTAAAAAACCATGGGAAGTCCCTCATCTAGACACCATGGAACTTTGGAAATTCGGAGATTACAAACACTTTACTTCATTAAAACTACTGGCCCAAGTGCTAGACGTTCCTTCTCCAAAAGAAGATATTGATGGAAGCATGGTAAGCCATGTATATTACAAAGACAATGACCTAGAACGCATTATTAAATACTGCGAACGGGATGTTATTACCGTAGCTCAGATAATTTTACGGTTGCGAAATGAGAAATTGATGACTGATAAAGATATTGTTTTTGTTTGACGACTTGAAATCAGGAAATTAATTATCTTACTTAGATATTTTTGGCTTAACAAGTAACTATCTCCCAATCTTATATTCCGTTCGCGTTAACCAAAGGTGTCGCGCCCAAACCATACGTAATGCCGGGCCTTCAACTAGTAATTAATTTTGAAAATACCTCATGAATCCTGACAATGGCCATCAATGGAGTTCTATAAGGAAATTTGGATTTAAATTCATTTTTGTTTTCTTATTTCTTGTCATTTTTCAAATGTTTTCCCGCTTTTTTTTCCGCTTTTTCTTAGGGGACGGGAACATGGATTTTTTATACTTTCCATCGTTTTTAGTGCAGAATTATATCCTTCAATTGCATGAGGTTTCCATCTGGACCCATTCTGTAAGCGGAGGAACAGATACTCTCGACGATTGGGCACAACAGCTAGCTTTTATACTTCTGGCATTAATTGCTGCAACCACCTGGACCCTTCTCGATAGAAAAAGAAGCAACCATACAACTCTATTCCAATGGACTAAAATTACAGTGCGCTATTTTCTGGGTTCTGTGATGCTTTTGTATGGGTTAAACAAGCTGTTTCTGATACAAATGGAGTATCCTAAATTAAGCCATTTCTATACGCCTTTAGGGGATTTCACGCCCATGGACCTTGCTTGGACATTTTTTGGATATTCCCCTCCTTACGAATTTATTGGTGGATTATTAGAGTTTGTAGCAGCAGTACTTCTCTTTTTCCGAAGAACTACGTTGCTCGGATTGCTGATTTTTTTAGGGATAATGAGCAATGTGCTCATGTTCAATTACTTCTACGGTGTAGCAGTGAAAATTTTTTCCACCACACTGGTTCTGATGGGACTTTTCCTGCTCCTGGAATACATGCCAAAACTCATTGACTTTTTGCTACTTCAAAAATCTGTAAAAATTGAAGTGCCTCAATTAAACCTGGTAACCCCATGGAAAAAGAAGGCAAGATTAATCTTTAAGTACGGATATATTTTAATAGGTCTTGTTGGGCTCGTTATTCTTCATTTTCAGACATATTCTCGACTTAACGACCACACTCCCATTGAAATAGAAGGCGCTTATGATGTGCATTCCTTTCAGCTAAATGGAAAAGCAAACACAGATTATTTTGATGCCCTGCGTTGGAATCAGGTTGTGGTAAATAGAAGTTTGGATGGTTCTTCTAGCTCAGGCCACGTATCTCTGGGTACCACAAGGAGAGAACTGGCCAGTTTTGAAATTGATAGTCTGAATCAGCTAAGAATTGTATTTGCCAGAGATTCCTCGACAATTTTCACAGGCTCCCATCGTCAGGCAGGCGATACTTTCGTGTGGACAGGTCAAATTGCAGAAGATTCTATTGAAATGGTTCTTAAACGGAATAAAAGGGAATTGACCCTTCATGAAAGACCAATTATGTTGATTATGGATGCTGGAGAAGCTGAGAACCTTAGGGCTAGAAAGTAATGTATCATTAGTGCGGATAGGCTTTCATCGCTTAATTCTTGTAAAATTTAGTGGTTTGTATTCCAGAATAATCTTGAACCACCAAAACATACAATCCAGAGGATAAATCCGATACGGAAACCTTCTCAATAGCACTACCCTTTTTAACAATGGTTCCAGAAGTTGCAACAATGGAATAGACAGCATCTTGGGAAAGTTCAGCGTCAATTTCCAGTTCATTCACTGCGGGATTGGGATATACACTTATCCCCAATGAACCTGTGAAACCAAAGGTTGTATTTTCTTGAATTTTAGTTTCGGTCCCATTAAAGGTAAAGCGCAAAATTTCAGAAAATTCAGAAGTCTTGCTTTCCGTACAAATAGTTCTTATTCTGACCTCATATTCCTCACCTATTTTAAGTTGGTTCAGCTGCATGGAGTTTTCTGTGATAAAATGAGATTTCCAACTCCCGTCGGAACCTGATTTGTATTGCACTTCAAAGAGAGTCTCCTCTGCCTCCGGCCAAATAATATCAACAGAATCCTCATTCAAAGCATTCAATCCGATGTCTTCAGGAGTTTGCAAAGAGCATTTTGAGATTTTTGCGCCAGATACTATCAGTGAAAAATCTTGAAATCCATTTTTCAACTCCCCTTTGTGACTTATAACTATGGTATAGGTGCCCTTGGCATTTTGAATATTGACACGTTCGAAGGGATCAACCGAGTTATCAGCTCTTGTTGCGGGATCATTGGCACGTCGAGGGTCTAACTTCCAAGGAAGATGTGTTGCATTGTTTTGTACTACCCTAATATCCAAATCATTCACTAAAGCCTTGGTAGCGCTATTCATTTCTCCTCTATTGATGTACTCTCCTTCAACATCTGTCCATGAAATGGAAATGGTCAACGCTTGGCTTTCCAATGCTTCCACCTCTAAGGTATACGTTTCTCCTTGCGCCAGTTGATTCTCTTCTATTAAAGTTGTGAATCCTTCATTCTGGAGTGTCTCAGCAGCGGTTTTTGCATTAAGTATTCCCCACCCCATTTTATAATCTGGACCTAAGGTTCCGACTTCATCTGCGGTATGAAGTGCTAATCCTTTAAGGGTAGCCGCCTTCATATAATGTCCGAAAAGCTCGTTATGATATTGTTGAAGTAAAAGCAAAGAACCCGTTACTCCAGGTGCAGCCATCGAAGTCCCTGTCGAAGTTCCATAACTGGTATTACTTTGCGAAGTGGTAGAAAAAATTGAGGAACCATCGCCGGCCAAATCCGGTTTGATTCTACCATCATCAATAGGTCCCAAACTGCTATACCCAGCAATGTTGGCTTCCAATAACTCACCCTTTCCATTGAACTTGGTATTCGCTCCGGCCACGGTCAGCGCATTCTTGGAAGTAGCGAATCCCAAGAGCAAATCAAACCCATCAGCAGTTTTTCCATAGATAGGTGATTCGTTGTCATAGGATTTTTGGGAATTTCCGGCGGCGTTGACCATTAAGTAATACGGTGCATTGTACATGATTTTGTCCCAATCCTGTGAAACTTTAATGTAAGCTCCAAAATACCAATCTGGAACGCGATCTGATTTTATTCCATAGGAATGATTGCTCAATAGCATTCCGGAAGCAGCAGCTTCGGCTACTTCAATTTTATCACGCGTCCAGTTGTGGGTAACGGCATTTGCGCCAAAAGCTACTCCTCTTGCCTTTGGTTTTACGCCAGATGATATGATATTTCCGGTTACCAAAGTGGCGTGTGGACTTGCTTCCTGCGAACCATCTCCAGAAAATGCTCTTGTGTCAAACTCTTGATGGGAATTTAAGGCTATACCGCTATCCCAAACTCCTACCTGCATGCCATTTCCATCCAAACCTAAATTTAAGTCCCCATTTGAATATAAGGATTGGGCCCTAGATACTTGATTGGTTGGATCATTTAAAGTCGTATAGTATAAAAGCGTACCATCATCCCCAATATCATTTAAAGCCACTACAGTGCCATCTTTCAACTTCTCCATCATATTCAAACCCTCCTTTTTGTGGGTAGCACTCAGTCGCAAAGCGACATCTTTGGCTTCTGCTTCAAACTCAGAAATGAGACTAGTAATGTTCTGTTGATTGTACTCCTGTAGAATTTGCTGTCTTTCCAAAACGGTTTGACCAAAACTGGCAAGCATTCCAAAAAATAGTAAAATTATCGAGGTAAAAAGCCTAGTTGCCCAAGTAGGTATTTTAAAGTCCATAATCGAGGTTGAGTAAGATTTGGACTACAATACTATTTCATGAAGCATGAACTATCGTTAAAAAACCCTTTTATTTCGATGAATTACATGGAATTTGATGCTTAGCTGTTGTGAAAGTTTTAAATCCTGTTGTGTAGTACTTTTCTTTCTTTTAATTTTCTTTCAGTACCACATATACTGGAAAATGATCACTATATCCTCCTAAATATTTTTTTCCCGTATAGGTTCGAAATGGGTTGCCTTTATATTTTCCTTTCCATTCCTTAAGAAATTTTGGAGCAAAAATTTTAGCTTTTTTAAAACTATGGGTGCCTTTTTCAAAGTTTAAAAAACTATGGGAAAGCAGTATTTGGTCAAATAAACTCCATTCACCTTTATAATTCGCACTACCCGAATTTGGCGATAACAAAGACTGCATAGGGTTGATGAATCTACCGGTATCCATCAATCGCTGGATACTTTCCGATTTTGGGTCATCATTAAAGTCACCCATTATGATACAATTTGGGTTTTCATCTGGAATCTGTTCCAGTTTTCGGATGATAGTTTCGGCAGCCTTTATTCTTTTTGGGTTGGTTTCATCTACTCCATCCCTTCGGGAAGGCCAATGATTGACGAACACATGTACTTCTTCTTCATGCAATTTGCCGTATACATATAGTATGTCTCGTGTTAAATCTCTTTCCCCATCTTCATTGTCTACTAATAAGGGAATGGTCTCCGACTCAAGAACTGAAAAGTGCTTCGGGTCATAGAGCAGTGCGGTATCAATTCCCCGCTCATCGGGAGAATCAAAATGAACATACTCGTACCCTAAATCCTTTAAGGATTTTGTGGACAACAACTCATTGATGACTGTCTTGTTCTCAACTTCCGCCAAGCCAACTAGGGTTGGAAATAAACTGGTGTCCCCTTCACCGATTCTGGAAATCGTTTTTGCCAGCTTTTTTGTCTTTCGCCTAAACTTGGATTCATCCCATTTTTTTTTACCCTTCGGTGTAAAGTCGTCATCCAGAATATAAGGGTCATCTTTGGTATCAAAAAAATTCTCCAGATTATAAAACGCAATGGTAAAACGGTCTTCCAAAATTTTGGGGTTATGCTTGAAGTTATTCATTACAAAATACGAAAATCGCTTTCAAAACATTACGTAGATTTGCACTTTACCACAATTTATGCTCGAAAAAAAGGCTATTGCATATGAAAAGGCGGTTCTTATTGGAGTCATCAATCAGAGCCAAAATGAAGAGAAGGTACGCGAGTATCTAGACGAGCTGGAATTCCTAACCTACACAGCAGGAGGTGAGGTTACCAAGCGTTTTGTGCAACGGGTCGAGACCCCAAATCCCAAAACATATATTGGAAGTGGGAAAATGGAGGAAGTCCAACAATATGTCAAAGCCAATGAAATAGGTTCTGTCATTTTTGATGACGAGCTATCACCCGCACAGCAAAATAATATTGAAAAGCTTTTGCGATGCAAAATTTTGGACCGCACCAGTCTTATTCTAGACATTTTTGCACAAAGGGCCCAGACCAGCTATGCTAGAACCCAAGTTGAACTGGCACAATACGAATACCTTCTTCCCCGATTGACCGGACTATGGACGCACTTGGAACGACAACGAGGGGGTATCGGTATGCGTGGTCCTGGTGAAACCGAGATTGAAACAGACCGTCGAATCGTTCGGGACCGTATTGCATTGCTTAAAAAGAAATTGGTGAAAATTGACCGACAGATGGAAACCCAGCGTGGTAATCGTGGGGCGTTGGTTCGGGTCGCCTTGGTCGGATATACCAATGTGGGTAAATCCACTTTGATGAATGTCATCAGTAAGAGCGAGGTTTTTGCCGAAAACAAATTATTTGCCACCTTGGACACTACGGTGCGGAAAGTGGTTATTGGTAATCTGCCATTTTTATTGAGTGACACGGTTGGATTCATCCGAAAATTACCTACGCAACTTGTGGAAAGTTTTAAAAGCACTTTGGATGAAGTCCGTGAGGCCGACTTACTACTTCATGTGGTAGACATTTCCCATCCCAATTTTGAAGAGCATATTGCTTCAGTCTATAAAATATTGGATGAAATAGGCAGCTCGGAGAAAAAGGCCATTATGGTTTTCAATAAAATTGATCAATATGTGCCAGAAACAATCCCGGAAGACGACTTGACTACCGAACGAAATTCCTCTCATTTTACCTTAGAAGAATGGAAAAGAACTTGGTTCAATAAAATTGGTGACCGAGCCCTTTTTATTTCCGCTTTGAATAAGGAAAATCTCGATGAATTCAGAAAGCGAGTATACCAAGAAGTCCGGGATATTCATGTAACTCGATTCCCCTACAACAATTTTTTATATCCGGAGTATTTGGATGAGTACCATTCTTGATTTGGACCACCGGTATAGTTCTTCGATGAACGACCTGTCTTAACTCTCTCCACCACAACTTTCTGGTCCTTCACAACAAAAATTTAAGCACAAACCACAGAAAAACTATTTTCATATCGTTTTTAAGTGTTAGTGTTGCCACAAGTCTTCCATTGACTTAACCTACTTTAGACTATGGTACAAAAAAGCTTAAAACCCCAATTCGCCCCACATAAAAAAGCCCTCTTTTAGGAGGGCTTTATCTTTATATTTTAGTTCGATTAAAACGTATAACTTAGACCTAGTGTCCAATACGTTTGTAGCTCATTATCAATGGAGTCAAATGTAGCATCTGGGTCGGGGGTAGGCGCTAGATTTTGAACAAAGTTCAATGTTTCTTGCCGGTTGTTTCGTAAACCAAAATCGAAACCTACACCGATGACTTTCCAAAGGGTATATGCAAAGGAATTGGTCCATGTCCAATTGCTTAAATCTCCACTTTCATAACTCTGGAACATGGATAGATTACTCTTAAAGCTAATGGCCCCAATTTGACGCGTATAATCGGCCACAATCTTGGCTCCGGCAGATGATTCAAAAATGGTATCCTCATCACTAAATACAAAGTTGTAGTTCAAGGGGTGAATAACTACAATAAGGTTTGCAATAGGTGTCCAAGTTGCACCGATACCTAAGTCCAAATACCCTGGATTATTCACATTACTTAATAAAGTAGTGCGATATTCCGCTAACGCAGAAATGGCAAATTTCTCGCTCAGTTTTCTACCATATAGTGACGAAATATTGAAGACATCCGTAGCTTCCCGAAAACCGCTATCATCGGTCGGGTCATCTTGATCATCCAACTTTACCCAAGCCAAATTAACATTGGCAGCATTACGCCAAAAGAATTTTTCTTGCTGCAAATTGGCAAAGGCGTTAACCGTAAATCCAATATTACCAGAAGAGTTGTTGGGTATCCCCTGGGCGAACCAGTTATTGAACTCTGAAATACTTCCACCAATAGTTCCAAAAGCTCCTATTTTCCAACCTGGAAGGGCATCCAATTGTGACTGCAAGGCATTGACCCGACCTTGGATGGCTGCAATGGAATCTTTTTTTGGAGCCATCTCAGCTTTAATCTCTTCAGCAGTTTTCTGTCCAAAGACTGTGATTGAAAAAAACAGTAGGGCGCAAGTAGTTAAGACATGTTTCATAGTATGGAGTTTAGTATTTAGACCCCAAAAATAAAAAATGTCACTTGCAAAAAATAGAATTTATCCTTTGATGGGAGGTATTTTTCCTACGGAATACAAAATCAATGGTAATTACCTTCTTTTAAATAGCGGTACAGCGGAACATGCCTCTCCGTACATTACACTTTTGGCTACCTGCTGGATTCTGGATATGGCCATTAGATACGCATTTTGCGGTACAGGTTTATTGGAACACCCTTTAATGATGATGGGTTTGTCCTTAAAATCGAAAAAGTCGTAATCCCTAAGTTGTTCTTGGTATAAAGTTGTTTCCAAAGTTACCAAATCACCTTGGACCACTTTCTTTACGAAGGGAGTCAATTTAGAAGTCACCAACATAAAAGCCCAACCAGGAACGATAGCATCTGAGGAACAAGTTAAGGCCACATATTTGTCTTGATAAGTAGTCCAATCCACTTCTTCCAGTTGCTTGCGGAACTCTTTTTCACGTAGAATTAATCCTTCATAGAGCCATTGGGTAATGTCAAGTACTTCACGTTCCCCCTCTTGATATAATTCTTCAAGATCAAAAGTGATTAATTTACTTTGGGCGACTCTATTTATTATTTCTTCTTCCATATTGTAATTCCTGCTAGGGCAGAAATCTTTTTAATTAAACGGATTACGCTTCAACAGCTAAAGGACAAACTATACGTTTTACAACAGTCCTAATTCCAGCTTCGCCTCCTCGCTCATCAAATCTTGGGTCCAAGGGGGGTCAAAAGTAATTTCAACTTCTACATCTTTTAGTACGTCCAAAGACTTTACCTTCTCCTCTACCTCAACCGGCAAGGTTTCAGCCACAGGGCAATTAGGGGATGTCAAGGTCATCAAAATCTTAACATCATTATCTTCATTTACGAAAACGTCATAGATCAAGCCCAATTCATAAATGTCCACAGGAATTTCTGGATCATAGATGGTTTTCAAAACCTTGACGATTTTTTCGCCTAATTCTTGGGTATCTATAGTGATTTCTTTACTCATTTTTCTTCTAGTTTAACTGGGTTTGATAGGCAATGGCATATAACTTCAATTGCTTTACCATGCTTACCAATCCGTTAGCTCTTGTTGGGGATAAATGTTCCTTTAATCCAATCTCATCAATGAAATCCGTGTTGGCATCAATAATATCCTGAGGTTTTTGATGACTAAAGGCACGTATCAAGATGGCAATAATTCCTTTGGTAATGATAGCATCGCTGTCCGCGGTAAAAACCAATTTATCATTATCAAGCTCAGCATGTACCCAGACCTTGCTTTGGCATCCTTTAATAATATTGTCGTCTGTCTTGTACTGGTCCTCAATCAAAGGAAGTGATTTCCCCAATTCAATCATGTATTCATACCGTTGCATCCAGTCATCGAACATGGAAAACTCATCTATGATTTCTTCTTGAATCTCTGCTATGCCCATCTAAAAATTTTGTTCAAAAGTACAACTCGAGTTGGTGTGAATCAATCTTTTAAGAGAAAGATAACGATGGCTTAGAGCAACATGTTTCTGGCTCGTTCCACACCTGTAACCAGCACGTCCACTTCCTCTTTGGTATTGTAAAAACTGAAACTGGCCCGTACCGTTCCTGGAATTTGATAAAAATCCATGATTGGCTGTGCACAATGATGACCAGTACGCACCGCAATACCCAGCTTATCCAGAATTGTCCCAATATCATAAGGGTGTATCCCTTCAATATTGAATGAAATTACCGAGGTTTTTTGTTTAGCGGTACCATAAATTTTCAATCCTTCCATGGCCAATAGCTTTTCGGTAGCATAGTGGAGTAACTCCTCTTCATATTGAGCAATGTTCTCCAAACCAATTCCATTTAGATAGTCTAGCGCTGCCCCGAATGCTATGCCACCCGCTATGTTTGGTGTACCTGCCTCAAATTTGTGGGGCAAATCGGCATAGGTGGTTTTCTCGAAAGTTACTTCTGCAATCATCTCGCCACCTCCTTGATAGGGCGGAAGTTTTTTCAACCATTCTTCTTTACCGTAGAGCATCCCCACGCCTGTTGGTCCACATATTTTGTGTCCCGAAACCGTATAGAAATCCACATCCAAAGCTTGCATATCTGCTTTAATATGAGGTGCTGCCTGAGCTCCGTCTATCAATACTGCGGCATCTACCGTATGCGCAGCATCAATAATCTCTTTGATGGGATTGATGGTTCCCAAAGCATTGGAAATATGGTTACAAAAAACCAATCGGGTCTGTTCCGAAAGTAGTTCGTGAAATGCTTCCATCACCAACTCCCCATTTTGATTCATGGGAATGACTTTCAAAACCGCACCGGTTCGTTCAGCAAGCATTTGCCAAGGCACAATATTGGAGTGATGTTCCATGGCCGACACCAAGATTTCATCTCCCTTTTGCAATAACGAGGAGAAACCATTGGCCACTAAATTGATGCTATGGGTTGTTCCGGAAGTGAAAATCACCTCATGGACTTTGGCAATATTAAAATGCTTTTGAATTTTTTGACGGGCTTCTTCGTAAGCGTCGGTAGCTTCTTGAGAAAGTGCATGCACCCCTCTATGGATATTGGCATTGTAGTTTTGATAATAGTCTACAATAACATCAATGACCTGTTGGGGGGTCTGGGAAGTGGCCGCATTGTCTAAATACACCAACGGCCTTCCATTTACCTCTCGGCTCAAAACCGGGAAATCTTTCCTAATCGTGGTTACATCCAAACTCGTCCTCACCATTCCCATACACTCGATGATTTACTAATTAAAGGTCAAAACCAAGACTTACCCCTAATTTATTGGCAATCAGTTTATTGATTCGTGTTTTTAACTCAGGGATACGAACACTTTCCAACACATTATTAGCAAAGGCGTACATCAATAAGGCTTGGGCTTCCCTCTTCGGAATTCCTCTAGTTTGCAGGTAGAAAAGGGCTTCTTCATCCAACTGTCCTACTGTGCAACCATGTGAACATTTAACATCATCGGCGAAAATTTCCAACTGCGGTTTGGTATTCACCGTGGCTTTATCGCTTATTAAGACGTTATTGTTTTGCTGGAACGCATTGGTTTTCTGGGCAATCTTATCTACAATAATCTTCCCATTGAAAACCCCGGTAGATTGCTCTCCGAAAATACCTTTATAATCTTGATGGCTTTCACAATTGGGCTGTGCATGATGCACCAAAGTATGGTGATCAACATGTTGTTTTTCGCCCAAAATAGTTACTCCCTTTAGGGTTGAATCGATTCGCTCCCCATTTTGATAAAAGTTTAGGTTGTTTCGAGTCAACTTTCCACCAAATGAAAAAGTATGAACGCGAACCACGCTATTGTCTTTTTGGGAAATATAGGTGTTGTCAATCAATGATGCTGTATTCACATCATTCTGAACTTTGTAATAGTCCACAATCGCGTCTTTTGCTGCAAAGATTTCGGTGACTGAGTTGGTCAAAACCTCATTCCCAGTCAAACTTTGATGGCGTTCTATCACCTGAAGCTCGGCATTCTCCTCGGCAATAATCAAATTTCTGGGCTGCAACAACAAAGCTGCCTCGTTACCCGTGGCCAAATGCAAGATTTGAATGGGCTTTTTGGGCATTTTGTTTTTTGGGATGTAGATGTAAGCGCCTTCTTTGCTAAAAGCAGTATTTAAAGTTGTCAAAGACTCATCTTTTGAAGCTACCTGGTTAAAGTACACATCGATAACCTGACGGTATTGAGGTTTGGTAAGCGCCGAACTCATCAAACAAACATCAACTCCATCATGTGTGGTTTCGGAAAGATACGAGCTATACACCCCGTCAATGAATACAATCTTATAGGTGTCAATTTCGTGGACAAAGTACTTTTTGATGTCCTTATATTCCAGTGCTGTTTCCTGTTTCGGGAAAATGCTGAAATCCACTTTTTGAAGATTGTTTAAGGAGGTATATTTCCAAGCTTCCTCCTTTTTGGAAGGAAAGCCTTTGTTCTCAAAATTCTTTATGGCCTCAGAACGCACTTCATGCACCGGATTGTCCAAATCCACATTGCTTTCAAAAGCCAAAAAAGAAGAGAGTAATTTATCTTTTAAATCCATAGTATTCAGTGTTCGGTTATCCGTGCTCAGTTATCAGTTTTCTGAAATCTGACGTCCGAATTTCAATTATCTGTTAAACCGTGGCTTCTTGTTTTAACCAATCGTAACCTTTCTCTTCCAGTTCAAGTGCCAAATCCTTGGAACCTGACTTCACGATTTTTCCATCATGCAAAACATGCACATAGTCCGGAACGATATATTCCAACAATCTTTGATAATGCGTAATTACTATGATTGCATTGTCTTTGCCTCGTAGTTTATTGACCCCGTTGGCCACGATACGAAGGGCATCGATATCCAAACCGGAATCCGTTTCGTCCAAAATGGCCAATTTGGGCTCCATCATAGCCATCTGGAATATTTCGTTACGCTTTTTCTCACCCCCAGAAAATCCTTCATTCAAAGATCGGGACAAGAACTTACGGTCTATTTCCAAGAGTTCGGACTTTTCACGAATGAGCTTTAGCATTTGATTCGCTGGCATGTCTTCCAATCCTTGAGCTTTTCTGGATTCGTTTATCGCGGTCTTGATGAAGTTGGTCACCGAAACACCAGGTATTTCTACGGGATATTGAAACGACAAAAAGACACCGTTATGTGCTCTTTCCTCAGGGGCCAGTTCTTCCAAATCCTCTCCATTCAAAGAAATGCTCCCTTTCTTAATTTCAAATTCCTCTTTTCCTGCAATTACCGATGCCAAAGTACTTTTCCCAGACCCATTAGGTCCCATAATGGCATGTACTTCCCCAGGATTCACTTCTAGGTTGATTCCTTTGAGGATTTTTTTATCCTCTACGCTTGCGTGTAAATCTTTAATTTTTAACATGGTAGTGTATCTCACATCTCAATATTTGAGATGCTTTTTTTGTGTTGTTTTTTATCCTACTGACCCTTCAAGGCTGATTTCCAATAATTTTTGTGCTTCTACCGCAAATTCCATGGGCAGTTTGTTAAGCACTTCTTTGCTAAAACCATTTACGATAAGTGCAATGGCTTTTTCTGTATCAATACCCCTTTGGTTACAATAGAAAATTTGGTCTTCCCCAATTTTACTGGTGGTAGCCTCGTGTTCTATTTGGGCTGATTTATTTTTGGTTTCGATATAAGGGAATGTATGCGCACCACAACGATTGCCCATTAAAAGAGAATCACATTGCGAAAAGTTCCGCGCATTTTCTGCCCTACTATTTACCTGGACCAATCCGCGGTAACTGTTTTGGGATTGTCCTGCCGAAATACCTTTGGATATGATTGTACTTCTCGTGTTTTTCCCTAAATGAATCATTTTGGTTCCCGTATCCGCTTGCTGGAAGTTGTTGGTAACCGCAATGGAATAGAATTCTCCAATGGAGTTGTCTCCTTTTAGGACGCATGACGGATACTTCCAAGTTACTGCCGAACCCGTTTCTACTTGGGTCCAAGATATTTTGGCATTTTTCTCGCAAAGGCCTCGTTTTGTAACGAAATTGAAAACCCCTCCTTTTCCATCTTTATCTCCAGGAAACCAATTTTGAACTGTGGAGTATTTTATCTCAGCGTCGTCCAAAGCAATTAGTTCTACTACTGCAGCATGTAGTTGATTCTCATCACGAGATGGAGCCGTGCACCCTTCAAGGTAGCTCACATAACTTCCTTCATCAGCAATCACCAATGTTCTTTCAAACTGCCCAGTTCCTGCTTGATTGATTCGGAAATAGGTAGATAACTCCATTGGGCATCGCACTCCTTTTGGTATATAGCAAAAAGATCCATCAGAGAATACAGCTGAATTTAAGGCAGCATAAAAGTTGTCTTTTTGAGGAACCACCGTTCCTATGTATTTTTTCACCAATTCTGGATGCTCTTGGATAGCTTCCGAAATGGAACAGAAGATAATTCCCTTTTCTGCCAATGTTTTCTTGAAAGTAGTGGCTACAGAAACTGAATCCATTACAATGTCCACAGCAACACCTGCCAACTTCTTCTGCTCATCTACAGAAATTCCTAGTTTCTTGAAGGTCTCCAAAAGTTCTGGGTCGACCTCATCCAAGCTGTTGTATTTTGGTTTTTTGTTGGGAGCGGAATAATATGAAATATCCTGAAAATTGGGCTTTTCGTATTTGACATTAGCCCATTCGGGCTCTTCCATTTCTTTCCAAACCCGGAAGGCTTCCAAACGCCATTGCGTCATCCATTCTGGTTCTTCCTTTTTCTTGGAAATCCCAACAACGATTTCCTCATTCAATCCTTTAGGGAAGGTGTCAGATTCTATATCGGTATAGAAACCATACTCGTATTCTTTGGTTTCCAACTCTTTTTTTAATTCTTCTTCTGTATAAGCCATGCTTTAGTTGTTTGTCAATTGATTGAAATCAATCAACATTTTATAGTGAAAAACTCTCCCCACATCCACAAGTGCGCTGGGCATTGGGATTATTGAATACAAAACCTTTTCCGTTGAGGCCGCCTGAGTATTCCAAAGTAGTTCCCACCAAATAGAGGAAACTCTTCTTGTCTACAAGGATCCTTACTTGATTGTCCTCGAACAATTTGTCAGTATCTCCGACTGCATTGTCAAATTTCAGTTCATAGGATAGGCCACTACAGCCTCCACTTTTGACTCCAACACGAACAAAGTCCGTATCCGAATCAAAACCTTCTTCGGTCATAAGTGCTACAACTTTCTGCTTTGCTGTTTCCGAAACTTTAATCATAATCGCTTGGATTCATTCTAAATAGCTTACAAATATACTGTATAAGTAGGGTTTTGCAAGGTTTCCTAACATTATAATAACGTATCTTCCAATAAGGTTTCTCTATTTGCTACGACTACAGCTTTGTTTTACGTTAAATATTCAATCTTTAAACAAACTAAAACGGTTTTAACTTATATATCATGAGAAATTGTATTCTCTTTTTTTCAATATTAATAGTAAGCAACATGAGCGGTCAAGAAACAAACAACGGACTGGTACAATTAACCAGTAAGCATTCTTTTGAATCCACCTATGAAATCATTAAAAACACCTTGGATGCCAATCCGAATATTGGCATTTTAGCTGAAGTGGACCACACTAAAAATGCAAAACGAGTTGATTTGGAGCTTCCAAAAACCAAACTCATCTTATTTGGCAATCCCAAATTGGGCACTCCGCTAATGCAATCCTCCAGAACAGTTGCCATTGATTTACCCCAAAAGATTCTGATTTGGGAAGCGGATGGGAAAGTATTTTTGGCCTATAACGACCCGAAGTACCTTTTAAATCGTCATGGTATAACAGACAAAGACCCAATAGCTGAAAAAATTGCTGGGGCTTTGGCAACAATTAGTGGAGAAGCTGCTGAGTAGGCGAACTATTCTATTTTTAGGACAACAAGGTCTGTGGACCCCTGATGTTCTTTATCAGGTGAAAGCGAGGTTGAAGATTCACCAACGAGAATAAGATTTCCTTCATTGTCCTCAAGGGCATCAAATCCAAAATCCAAATCGGCTCCACCAAAAGATTTTTCAAAAAGAACATTTCCTTGGGCGTCGGTTTTAATAATCCATAGATCATTTTCCCCATTGTTTTGGGTAGCATGCCCATCCAAGCTTTTGGAATTTCCTGCAATAACAAAACCTCCATCTACCGTAGTGCCCAGTCCGCGAGCAGCATCAAAAGCAGTTCCCCCAAAAGTTTTTTCCCAAATTAAATCGCCACTATCCGAAACCTTAATCAACCAAACGTCAGATTCCCCATTGTTTTTTGAAATATCAGTATCCACACTGAATGTATTTCCGACAACGGCATAGCCATTATCTTGGGTCTTTACAATGGCATAGGCTTTGTCTATACCGGTTCCGCCAAATGATTTTTCCCAAAGCATGTCCCCTTTGGCGTTCACTTTTACCACCCAGAAATCATAGCTGCCTTTCGAATTGGAAATATCAAAGTCGTCACTTTCCGAAGCACCTACCATGACCAGACCGCCATCATTGGCTTCTACAACACCAAAAGAACGGTCGTTGTTTGTGCCTCCAAAGTAGCGCCTCCAAATCAAGTCTCCGTTAGCGTCCAAGCGTGTGCCCCAAAATTCCCCAACCCCATGACGGGTTAAGTATGGGCTTTTTCCATTATTGCCTTCTCCTCCTGAGGAGGTAACATCCAAAAAACCGGAAAAGAAAAAACCACCATCCGAAGTCTGTACTACATCATACGAATGATCATGACCCGAAAAGCCGAAACTTTTCTCCCAAAGAATGCTCCCCGAAGCATCCAATCGTAAAATCCAGTTGTCGTGAAACCCTTCATTGTTGCTGCCGTCACCATCATCGCTCATGGCATACCCCACAACGGCATAGCCACCATCGGTTGTTTGGATTACTGACTGACCCCTATCGTCTTTGCTTCCACCGTAGGTTCGGTTCCATTGTAAGTTCCCTTCAGCATCTAACTTGAGGAACCAATAGTCGTTCACGTTAAGTGTTTTTCCTGTAAGGTCTCCATCTGTGCTATTGGTATATCCCAAAACCGCATACCCCCCATCCGAGGTTTGAATGACCGATTGGGCTGTATCCTCTCCAGAGCCACCAAAGCTTTTAACCCAATCCAATTCGCCCAAAAAGTTACTTGTGTCAATATCAACTGAGGTAGTATTATCATCAGTATTGCAAGACCACAAAATCAAGAACATTAGAATCCAACTAATCCTTCCCATACTATTCTAATTTGAACTTTGAATAACAAACAAACCTGAGTTAATATCACTCAGAATAATTTTCCCACTTTGGAAATAAGGATACACGCTCCAAACCCCATTAAATTGAGCCACATTACTTTGGGGAAAGGTGTCAAAAAACCCTTCTTCAGTAATGATTTCGCTTTCAATTTGGGATATATCCAAAATGCGAACCCCTGCGGTATAATTGGCCAAGTAGAACTGGTCGCCCAAAACATATCCATTATGGTCAATAGCTCCAGTGGGTCCCTCGTACGTCATATGTAACTGTGGGTTATCCAAATCGGTAAAATCAAAAACCAAGGTTCGTGAATTAAAGCCAAAGTCCGTCTCATCCAACTCATCGCCTAAAATAAAAAAGCGATGATCCTCTGTAAACCATCCTTGATGGGTATACCCAATATTGGGATACGTAAGTGTCTCGATTTGAGCTGGATTTGATTTATCGGTAATATCAACAATCACGATTTGATCCTCATTAGACCCTACAAAAATCTCCCTTCCTGTATAGTCTGTATCAGGACCGTTGTACGTAACAACCTGAGCATCATGGGTATATCCGTCATCTGCATAACCTCCCACACCAACTGGGCTTAAGGGGTTTTGCACATCCACGAAATGTACCCCTCCATTGAAGGCATCGTTTCTTGCAGTTCCCACAGGATACACAAATCCCATGGCTTCATTGATGACCACGTTGTGACAATTTCCAATACTTGTGTATCTAGTATCTGCCTCAAAAACTACAGGTGGATTCGACACATTTCGTAATCGGGTAAGGTCAAATACCTGCATTCCATGACTTGCAGCTTCAGCCACAATATAGACTGTGTTCTCGTAAACCTTCAAATCCCTCCACACACTTGCCGCCGTGGCCGTCAATAATTTTCCGAGATAAACTGGATTTTCTGTATCCGTTATGTCCACAAACGCCGTTCCATTGTCGAGTCCTAGTAGGACATATTCGCGATTGGTTGTAGTATCTGTCCATCCCCAAATATCATTCGCCCTTTCGGCACCAAATGCACTAAGCGGCATTTGTAAGAGGAGGTCGTACCCATTGCAGGAATAAATGTCTGCATTCCCTCCTGTGCAGGGAGTCAAAGTCAAATTCACTACTCCATCTCCAATATCCGGTTCATTCCCGCCAGTGGTCGGTGGAGTAGGATCAGGTTCAGATGGCGAGTCATCAGAAGAACAAGCGCATAAAAAGAGGAAAAGGCAAACCAGCAAATAGCTTGCGTTTTTGAGGTGTTTCATTATTGGGTCAAGTTTACTTAAAGATACAACTTATTCCATTCCTGTTTATTTTTGCCCAATGCTTGAAGATAAAAATACACAACGGACTTCTTTGGAGAGCTTGGGCGAGTTTGCTTTAATCAAACATTTGACCCAACATTTTGAATTGAATCAAGAATCCTCCCTAAAGGGAATTGGCGATGATGCAGCGGTTTTGGATTTCAAGGGAACGAAAACATTGGTTTCCACAGACCTTTTGGTAGAAGGTGTACATTTTGATTTAAGCTATATGCCGCTTAAGCATCTGGGGTACAAATCCGTAATGGTAAATCTCTCGGATATCTATGCCATGAATGCCAAGGCTACGCAAATTACCATTTCGGTAGCGGTCTCCAACCGATTTGGTCTAGAGGCTTTGGAGGAATTTTATGCGGGTGTGGCCATGGCCTGCAAATTGTACCAAGTGGATTTGATTGGAGGAGATACTACCTCATCCACCAAAGGAATGCTTATCAGTGTTACTGCAATCGGAGTGGCTAATGAGGATGATATTGTGTACCGAAGTGGTGCTAGGCCAAACGACCTTCTTGTGGTAAGTGGGGATTTGGGAGCACCCTACTTGGGGCTTCAAGTACTGGAACGGGAGAAGGAAGTTTTTAAGGTGAATCCGGCCAGCCAACCCGACCTTGAACCGTATCAATATATTGTAGAACGCCAATTAAAGCCTGAAGCCCGAAAAGATATTGTGGAACTTTTGGATAAACTAGAGGTTAAACCAACCGCAATGATTGACATTAGTGATGGTCTTTCTTCGGAAATTTTGCACTTATGCGAACAAAGTGGAGTGGGCTGTAATCTCTTTGAGGATAAAATTCCGTTGGATCCCACAGTGATTTCCACAGCGGAGGAATTTAAAATGGACTCCACCATGATTGCACTAAGTGGAGGTGAGGAATACGAGCTACTTTTTACCATAGACCAAAAAGATTTTGACAAAATTAAAGGCAATCCGAATCTAACGGTGATTGGACATATGACGGAAAAAAGGGAAGGTGCACATTTGGTGACTCGGGCCAATACCAAAATTCCTATCCAAGCTCAGGGTTGGAACTCATTTCAAGAATAGGGAAAACAAAAAATCCCGAAAACCAAGGGCATTTCCAACTAAACGGTCTTGGGGCACGCGACTGCAAGTTATGACGCCTTCTTAATCTCCGGGAATAATCCGAAATAGTGTTGTAAAAAGAGCAAACAGGATTAAGCGACGCTCTGTACTGTTCTGTTCTTTCTTTTTTGATACATATCTTCCAAAGTGTTGTTGATTTCCTGCATTTGAGGAGTAAGCACGGAAAGCGTTCCACTAACATCGGTGGTTACTTCTTTGCCACAATGAATGCATTTGTATTCTTTGATATGTTCAGTTACTTTTTTGGAAACTACATAGTGATGTCCAAAAAGATGACAAAAGAAAGAAGAGAATTTTTTGCTGTGTTGGGTAGTGGTTTTTTTCATAAGTCGGATTTTGGGGAATGGCTTCGCGATTTGGGGTCGCAAGTATTTTAATGTTGATTAGTGGTAATACGTTGTTTGTCTTAATCTGGTTTATAATAGTGCAACGATTGTTGATAACTTTTTATTTTGTGAAAAAAAACCCAGAGGCGTTTTTTCGATGAAATGCACGATAGTCGCTCATCAGAAGGATTTCTTCGGCAAACTGCGCGTTTGAAAGTTAACATTTTGAATTACTTTCACAAAAAATTATTAACATTTTATGGACAAAAAATCCATTGCGATTGTCGCTTTTGCCCTTTTCTCTCTCTTCTTTGGTGCTGGAAACCTGATTTTACCTCCACAGCTTGGTTTCAAAGCAGGTGAATTATGGTGGTTGGTCGCCTTAGGGTTTGCCCTTTCGGCTGTGTTCATTCCCATCTTGGGCATCGTTGCCCATTCCAGATTACAGGGTACCATGTTCGATTTTGCCAAAAAGGTTTCCCCAACCTTCAGCTTGGTGTATTGCTACATCGTTTATGCTATTTCGATAACATTGCCATCTCCGCGAACGGCATCGGTTACCCATGAAATGGCTATTCAACCGCTTACTGATAGCCCATCGTTAATTACCAGTATCCTCTATTTTATCTTGGTCTATGTATTCGTAATCAACCGTTCCAAAATCTTGGACATCATCGGAAAGTTCCTTACCCCTGCCATTCTATTCGTATTGATTTTGGTTTTGGGCATTGCAACGGCAACCGTAGATTTTTCTTTCGGCCCTTCCACTTTTGAAAGTCCTTTTTCCCACGCCATTTTGGAAGGCTATCAAACCTTTGATGCGATAGGTGCCGTGGTAGTTGGAGGGGTGATTATCATTTCCATAAATCTAAAACATAAAGAAGCTGATTATGAGGCCAAGAAAAAACTAATTGCCTGGGCTGGAATATTGGCTGGATTGGGGCTTTTTCTAATCTATGCTGGACTTATGTTTACTGGAGCTTTGTTTCAAGAAAGTTTTGACGCTGATATTTCCCGCACTGGCCTATTGAGTGGAATCAGCAAAGCTACATTAGGCAATGTGGCCCATGGTTTTTTAACCGTGCTCGTTAGTTTGGCCTGTTTTACTACTGCAGTAGGAATCGTGACAGGCACGGCAGATTTTATAAAAGGTCGCTTTGGTAATTCGCAAAAAGCGTATACCCTTACAGCTGTTTTGGGTTGTGTGCTTGGAGTTCTAATGGGTCAGTTTAATGTGGGTTACATTATAGCTGTGGCCTTACCGGCATTAATGTTTATTTACCCCATTACTATTGTGTTGATTTTGTTGAATGTATTGCCCGAAAGGTTTGCTACTCCCAAAATATTCCGATGGGTGGTTGTGACCACCATCCTATTTAGTATTCCTGATTTTTTAGGCAGTCTAGGTTATAGTGATTCCATAGCATCGATTACTTCTTGGATTCCCTTAAAGCAATTTCATATGGGGTGGGTGGTACCCGCAATGGTGACCTTTGTTGCCGTAAATCTTACAAAAAGCAAAGGGCGGTAGTCCTAAGAACTTCCGCCCAATATATATTAATCTTCATGATTAGCAGTTGTCTACTAGCATATGTCCACTAGTCCTTAATACATCTTACACTTTGTTTGTCTAGGATTTTATCAGCTGCACTAAAAGAGCTCAATAAATCATTATTAATTCCAATATAATAATATATTACCAGAGTCTCATTGTTCTCACCTCCCCACCATACACCATATTCTTCTATTCCAAAGAAAATATTTTCATATTGCCCGCCGTAAAGTCCATCAAAGCCTGAGCCACCTCCTACTTTCATGGCTCCTCCTGCTACATCTGACCCCCCGAGTTCGGTCTCCAAAGCCTCCCATTCATCATCGGTAGGTACATGCCATCCTTCAGGAGCAGCAATATGTGCCTGCTCCCATGTATATAGTGGTCCGTAGGTATCACAGTTAGCGATATTATCATCGTAGCATACATAATTTACGTCATTGCCTCGATAGTTCAGGTTTTCTGCCATCCATATCTGGTCACCTATGGTTACTACTTTGTAGGTTTGGCCATCCCGTGGGTCGGTAAAGGTCTCCAAGCTTTCAGCGGTAATCTCCGCAGTACTTGTGCATTCATTGGCATCTTTTATGGTTATTGTATAGTCCTGCACAGCTAGGTCGGAGAAGGTGCCACTATCCTGAAAGTTTTGACCATCCAAACTATAGGTATAAGGAGGTGTTCCGCCACTACCCGTTGCGGTAATGGTATATACTTCAGCAGTCGCCTCTACAGCAAGGCCAGCACAAGGGTCCACGTTAATATCGACACTCTGGGCTTCACAACTATAGGTGTCACGTACCGTAACCGTGTAGCTGCCCACGGCCAAATCTGTAAATACGTTACTTTCTTGAAAGTTTTGTCCATCAATGCTAAAGGTATACGGAGCTGTGCCTCCAGAGGCGTTGGCGGTAATGGTATAGCCTTCAACACCACCTTCAACAGCAAGGGTGCCCTCTGCGCAGGGGTCAACCAAAATGTCCGCTGCCATGGCCGTACACGCATTGGCATCTTTAACAGTTACCGTATATGTGCCCACGGCCAGTTCTGCAAACGTATTGCTTTCTTGGAAATTCTCACCATCTATACTAAAGGTATAGGGGGCAGTACCTCCGGTGGTATTAGCAGTAATAGTGTAACCTTCCACGGTGGTCTCCACAGCAAGGGTGCCCTCTGCGCAGGGATCCACAATGGAAACCTCTGCGGTCGATGTACAGTCGTTGGCATCCTTTACCGTAAGGGTATAGGTTCCAGCTTTCTTCGCAGTAATTTCACTATTAGTAGAGAAGTTGGCGCCATCAATACTATAAGTATAAGGTGGAGTACCCCCTGTTCCACTGGCATTTATGGTATAGCCTTCTACCGTAGAAGATACCGCTAAGGTTCCATCTCCACAAGGGTCGGTAACGGTAACCCTGGTACTTTTGGTACAGCCATTGGCGTCTTTTGCCGTAACAGAATATTCCTGAACCGTTAGTCCGGTAAAAGTCTCGGAGGTTTGAAAAGTGCCGTCATCCAACTGAAAGGTATATGGCCCTTTGCCCCCAGTGGCCGTTGCACTGATGGTAAAGTTTTCTGAGGTAGCACTGATGGCTAACAAAGGTGTAGTACTACAGGGGTCTGGGTCTGAATCTGAGCTGCAGGAACCAATGCCAAGCAGCACAAAAACTGAAATGCTCAATGTTAGGATTTGGGACTTTAGGGTTTTCATAATTTTTTATTTTGTATTCCAATTACGTTTTGGGTGATTCCCATTAAAATTGGACATTATTGGAAAAACCCTTGCTCCCTAATTGATGGATGGTATTTTTGGGCAAACAACACCCACTTTACAATTGACGTTGAAAACTGTATTGGACTAAATCTTAAGGTGAGCTTAATATTATGGAAGTAGGTAAATTTCAAGAATCCGTAGGTTAGTAACCTTGCTTCTTAAAAAATTGTCTTCTATCTTAATTTGGATTTTTCTTGGATATAATAATCCTTTATTGAAGAATTCTTTATGCATTCCGATTTTAGATAGGAGTCAATAGCCTTTTCATATTCCTTCTTGTAATCCGGATTTGCAGGTTCAAAATCGTGTTTACTTTTGGCCTTGTTCAACATTTTCAATTTCTCTGCACATTGCAGTTGTTTGGCATACTTGCTATTATCATCGGTAATGATTATAAATGCTGATGGTTTTTTATTAAGGTATCTAACATTGAATGCTACCCCATTGGCAGGGTAGTCAAACACACCTGCTGAATCCGGATATAAATTAAAGTCATGACTTTTAAAGCTGGTTTCTAAGGTTTCTCCTGTTTTGGTTTTAATCAGCAACTTGTATTGTAGAATAGGTTCCTCGTTATATAGGTCATCTGTCGCATTTCGCTCGATAATTACTCCTTCGCCCAATTCACCATACTTGTAAATCTGTTTGTTGGTGAAATTTGAACCAAAAAAGAAAACAAACAAAACTCCCCAAATCAGTAAAGCGGATACTAAATTGACGATGATTTTCTTCTTCTTGGAGTTGATAAAAAGTAAAACCAAAGCTCGAAATGCAAGAAGCAGCAGCAGCGAGATAATCAGAAATGCAAATCGGTTTTGAACTAAAAAATGAAGAATGTCGATTAGTGTTTCCATGATGTCTTTGGATAAGGATACTTCTTAAAAGTAGCTGCCTTATCGATCACAAAACACTCCAATTGGCAATTGATATTTCTGAATGTACCTATGGTAGCTTTCAGTTCATCAACTCTTCGATTTCTTCAACTTCTACGGGAATATTGCGCATCAAATTAAAGGGCACACCATTTTCTTGAATGACCACATCATCCTCTATCCGAATACCAAATCCCTCCGCAGGAATATAAATTCCTGGCTCCACCGTGAAAACCATATTGGCCTTCATTGGGGTTTTGAGTTCCCCATAATCATGGGTGTCCAATCCAATATGGTGACTGGTTCCATGCATGAAGTATTTTTTATACGCTGGCCAGTTTTTATCCTCATTTTGCACATCAGCCTTATCCAAAAGCCCCAGACTCAACAATTCTGAGGTCATGATTTTTCCCACTTCTTTATGGTACTCTGCCCAGATGGTTCCCGGAACCAACATTTTAGTGGCCTCATTTTTTACGCGAAGTACGGTATTGTACACTTCTTTTTGCCGGCTCGTGAACTTTCCATTGGCTGGAATGGTTCGGGTCATATCACTGGAATAATTCGCATATTCTGCACCTACATCCATCAAAATCAAATCTCCGTCTCGAACTTGTTGATTATTTTCAACATAGTGCAAAACGTTGGCATTATTTCCCGAGGCAATTATAGGGGTATAGGCAAAACCCTTAGAGCGATTTCGGATAAATTCATGTAGGTATTCCGCCTCCATTTCATATTCCCAAACTCCCGGTTTGGTAAAACCTAGGATTCTCCGAAATCCTTTTTCGGTAATATCACAAGCCTGTTGCATCAACTGAATTTCCTCTGCTTCCTTCACCCCTCTAATATTTTGGAGAATTGGATTGCTTTTCGCCCAAGAATGTGCGGGAAACTCCTTTTTGCATTTGGCAATAAACCGGTCTTCTCTAGTTTCCGTTTCCACCGCCTGCCGATAATGTTCGTTAGTGTTAAAATAGATGGTTTCGGCTTCAGTCATCAAATCAAAAAACACCTTGTCAAAATCCGATAACCAATACACGGTAGCTATGCCTGAAACCTGCGTTGCCTGTTCCTTGGTCAATTTAGCTCCCTCCCAAATAGCAATATGTTCATTGGTTTCCCTTACAAATAATATTTCACGATGCTTTTCTTCCATAGCATCCGGAAAAAGTAAGAGAATGGTTTCTTCTTGGTCCGCCCCACTTAGGTAGAAAATATCCCTATGTTGGTTAAAAGGCATGGTGCTATCCGCACTCACAGGGTAAATATCATTGGAATTAAAAACCGCAATGCTTTTGGGTTGCATCTGAGCCATGAACTTGTTGCGATTCTTTATAAAAAGTTGCTTGTCTATTGGATGATATTTCATGAGGTAAAATCGATTTTACCAAATGTAGCCAATTGCGTTACCCAAGACAAATTCATACCTTCCCCATCCTAAAATAAAATCGCACCGAATGAGACCACTTTTACTTCCCTTGCTTCTTTTCATTTTTCAACTATCCTTGGCACAAAAACCTGCCACACCGCCCAATACGGTACTAGATGCTCTGGAGCAAAAGGCAAAAATGGCAGAAAGCTCTTTGGTCAAAAACCTTCCACTTAAAAATATTGGGCCATCTGTAATGAGTGGCCGAATAGTGGATTTGGAGGTGAATCCAGATAATCCCACAGAATTTTATGCGGCCTATGCATCAGGTGGACTTTGGCACACTGTAAACAATGGGATTTCCTTTACTCCTATTTTAGATTCTTCCGAAACCCAAAACATAGGGGACATCGCTGTGGACTGGTCCAATGGCACCCTTTGGGTAGGAACCGGCGAAAACAATGCCTCGCGCTCGTCATATGCCGGGATTGGTATTTTGAAATCCTCAGATGGCGGTAAAACTTGGCAAAATATGGGCCTCCCCGATTCGCATCATATTGGACGAATTCTAATCAACCCGAACAACCCCAATGAGGTAGTGGTCGGAGTTACTGGTCACCTATATTCTCCAAACGCGGAACGTGGTGTTTTCAAAACAAATGACAGCGGACAAACCTGGACCAAAACCCTATTTGTGAACGATGTTGCAGGAATCATTGACTTGGCCCATTCTCCCAATAATTTCAATGTTCAATATGCGGCTGCTTGGCAAAAAGATAGAAAAGCCTGGAATTTTACCGGAAATGGTTCGGCTTCTGGTATTTATAAAAGTACAGACGGTGGAAGCACTTGGAATTTAATCTCTTCTTCTGAAAGTGGTTTGCCTACTGGGGATGGTGTAGGACGAATTGGACTCGCTGTTTTTGATGAAAATACCGTTTACGCGGTACATGATAGCCAGTTTAGACGAGAGAAAAAATCGGAAAAGAAAAAGGACGGCCTGACCAAGGAAGATTTTAAATCCATGAGCAACGAAGCTTTTCTTGCTCTCGAAGACAAAACCTTGAATGATTTTCTCAAAAACAATGGGTTTCAAGAAAAGTATCGCGCAGAAAACGTAAAACAGATGGTTCGAAGTGGTGCGGTAAAACCTGTCGACCTGGCCAAATATCTTGAAAATGCGAATTCACTCCTTTTTGACACGCCCGTTGTGGGTGCCGAAGTGTATCGAAGTGATGATTCCGGAAAGTCTTGGCAAAAAATGAATGAGGATTATATTGATGACTTGTTTTATAGTTACGGATATTATTTTGCCCAAATACGGGTAGACCCTAGCGATAAGGACAGAATCTATTTGGCTGGTGTTCCCTTGATTAAATCCGAAGATGGTGGAAGAACCTATTCTTCAATTAGCAAGGAAAATGTACATGCTGATCATCATGCGCTTTGGATTAATCCAAAAAAACCAGGGCATTTAATCAATGGAAATGATGGCGGGGTAAACATTACCTATGATGACGGCGCCCATTGGATGAAAAACAACTCTCCCCAAGTCGGGCAGTTTTACGCCATCAATGTGGATAATGAAAAACCCTATAATGTTTACGGAGGGCTTCAAGACAATGGGGTATGGAAAGGTGCCCATAACAACACTGAAGACAGTAGTTGGCATCAAAGTGGAAAAAATCCTTGGCAAATGATTATGGGAGGAGATGGGATGCAGGTCCAAATTGACGACCGAAATAGCAATATCGTTTACACTGGTTTTCAGTTTGGGAATTACTTTCGGTTAAATCTTGAAGACAGTTCTCGGAAATATATTCAACCCAAACATGAATTGGGAGAATCGCCCTATCGTTTCAATTGGCAGACTCCTATTTTACTATCCCAACATAATCAAGATATCTTGTATTTGGGTGGCAATAAACTACATCGTTCCTTAAATCAAGGGAATGATTGGGAGACCATTTCTGAAGACTTGACCCAAGGGGGCAAAAAAGGAAACGTGGCATACGGTACGCTAACAACCATTTCTGAATCACCCTTCGCTTTTGGTTTAATATACGTTGGAAGTGATGACGGATTAGTGCATATCTCCAAAAGTAGCGGCGGAAGCTGGGAAAATGTTTCCAACACCCTTCCCAAAGATTTATGGGTAAGTGAAGTTGCTGCCTCAAAGCATAAAAAAGAAAGGGTTTATGCGACACTTAATGGATACCGCTGGGATGATTTTACACCTTATATATATGTAAGCGAAGATTACGGTAAATCCTGGAAGAACATCTCAGGAAATATTCCGACCTCCCCAGTCAACGCTTTGGTTGAAGACCCAAAAAATGAAAACTTGATTTTTGCCGGTACCGACAATGGATTGTATGTTTCCTTCAATCGTGGGGAGTCTTGGGAATTGTTACAAAATGGCATGCCGAATGTAGCTGTGCATGATTTGGTAATTCAATCTGAAGCCAACCATTTATTGGTAGGTACTCATGGCCGAAGTATTTACAAGGCAGATATTTCCGCCTTACAGAAAATTACTTCAGAAGTCATGGATGAAAGCTTGACTGTTTTCGAGGTCGACAATATTAAACATTCCAAAAACTGGGGCAGTGCATGGAGTTCATGGATAAAACCCAATACCCCTGGTCTGGATATTCTCTTCTATACTTCGACCGCTGGAACAATGAATGCCAGCATCCAAACTGCCAACGGTATTGAAGTTAGTTCTACCACCATTGAAGCAGATAAAGGGGTTAATATTTTATCGTATGATTTAGCCTTTTCTAAAAAAGGAAAAAGCAACTTCCTGAAAAAGAATAAAATGAAATTAGAAGAAGCCAAAAATGGAAAAACCTATTTGCCCAAGGGGAGCTATATGGTGATTCTTTCTGGAAACGGAAGCAATAAAAAAATTGAATTTAAAATAGAATAGTGGAACTTTCCCTTAGCATACCCGCCTTACTTTTCCCAGCCATCTCCCTGACCATGTTGGCTTACAATGCGAGATACTTGGCCATTGCCGGTCTTATTCGTCAGCTACACAAACAATTTGAGGAGACCGAAGCGTCACCTTTGCGAAAACAAATTCATTCTCTGCGAAAAAGGCTAAGTATCATTAAAAACATGCAAGCCTCGGCTATAATCAGTTTTTTACTGGCCGCAGTTACCATGTTTCTCATTTATGTAGAGTTGATGGTATGGGCAAACATAATTTTCGGGATTAGTTTGGTTTTCTTGATGGTCTCACTTATTCTTTCACTTATTGAGGTTCAGCTTTCCACCAAGGCTTTGGGTATCCAACTAAGCAATATGGAAAAGTAGTTGCTCTTAAACCTTAGTTTTTTCGGGTGTTTTTTCAGGATTATCTGCGTAAAACCTCAAAATTTAACAATAACTTTCCCAATATATAGAGTTAAGATTGCAAATGGATTAACAGATTTCTTATTTTTGATATCCCCCTAACCAAATGGGGTTCTACTTTTCGCATAGTTGGAAATATGAAACGAGTACGGGAAATAGAATTCTTCAAGAATATTCGAGAAATACGGGAATACGAATTTGGTGTTTTCTATTTCTTCGACAATTTGGTGATTTCCGAAATCAACGAAGGTGTTTTGTTGGGTTGGGAAATGGCCACCAAGGCTGTGGATGCTGCTTATGAAGTCATTGGCAGGGACAATACCATTGCCTATATCTCCAACAGGGTAAACAACTATTCCGTGGTCGCTGCGGATTGGCGAAAATTTTATTTCAATCGGCATCAGTTGGACTTTTATTCCGTGGTGGGCCAAACCCATGGGAGCTTTGCCAGCTTGGTCATGGAGCGCATGTTCTTCAGAAACAACATCAAGCAGTTTTCTGATTTGGAAGAAGCCATTGAATGGAGCCTTTCCAGAATAGAGGAACAAAGTCAAATTGCCCAGTAAGTTTTTTGATTATCTCCCCAAATGAAAGAGGGCGTCTCCCTGATTGACGACCGCCTGATGGTTCAAGCAAAAAATATATCCTTCAAATGGGGCACTCACTTTTCTACTCTTTTTGGCATAAGTATCTGTAATTATCCCCAATTCCTGTCCTTTTTGTACATGTGCACCATTGGATATGGATGGGATAAACATACCTGCTCTCGAAGCCCTAATCCATCTTCGTCTTTCCAGAGGGATGGAGGTTTTCTTTTTGGTTTTTGCGGATTTTGAAATCATTTTGTTTCCCGCTAGTACCTTGCAAATCCCTTCCATACCAGCGTTTATGGCATTTTCATCAAAACGCATACTTTCTCCAGCTTCAAAAACTATAGTAGGAATTCCCATTTTAAAGGTAGCCTTTCTAAAAGTACCCTGTATAAGTCGGGAAGCAAAGCAAAAGGGTGCATTGAACATTTCTGCTAATGATTTGCTCATTTTGTCTTCAGCGGTATAGCGTATTTGGGGGTAGTTATGTCGCTGTGCCCCTCCAGTATGCAAATCAATAGCAAAATCCACATGAGGAATTATTTCAGAAGTATAATTATAAGCAATTCTACTCGCCAGTGATCCTGTTTTACTGCCTGGAAAACTTCGATTTACATCCTTGCCATCAGGCACATCCCTTGAAAAATGAATAAATCCAAATACATTTAGGATAGGGACGACCATTACTGCCCCTCGCTTAACATGAAAAATATCTTGTTGGAGCATGCGTCTTAAAGTTTCCACCCCATTAATCTCATCCCCATGCAGTCCTGCCTGAATTAAAATTGTTGGGCCGGGTTTTTTGGAATTAAATACATGAACTGGAATATCTATCAATGTTCCTGTGGGCAGTCTTGCAATTTTGATTTGCACCAACTTGTTTTCCCCTGGCGCTATGGAGCTGTTGTTGATTACAATCGTCTTATTTTCTTTTTCTGAGCGCATTTCTTTCAACAAACTGAATTATATGTTTTGCAACGTTGACGTTAGTGGCCGCTTCAATCCCCTTTAATCCTGGCGAAGCATTGACTTCCAGTAAAAGAGGGCCTTTTTTGGAGCGAATCAAATCCACTCCTGCTACCCCAAGTCCCAAATATTTTGTGGCATTCAACGCAATATAAAGTTCTTTGGAAGTGGGCTTTATAGCTTCAGTATCAGCTCCTCGATGCACATTGGACCTGAATTCATCCAACTCACTTTTTCGCTTCATACTGGCTACTACTTTGTTGCCCACAACAATCAATCGAATATCCTCTCCTTCCGCCTCCTCAATATACTGCTGCAGTAAAATACTGGTATCCATTTTATAAAGGGTGTCAATGATTGACTTCGCCGATTTTTTGGTTTCCGCCAAAATAACCCCTAACCCATGAGTCCCCTCTTGAAGTTTTATAATTACCGGTGGGCCTCCCAATAGCTTTATCTGTTCTTCAATATTATCAGGATTAATTGAAAAAAGAGTTTGGGGTATCGGAATTCCTTTTCGTGCCATAATCTGAAGGGTTCGCACCTTGTTTCGAGCTCGCGTAATCCCTAAAGACCTGGCGGTGCTGAAAACATCGTTCATCTCAAATTGTTTCACGATAGCGGCACCATGTCGAGTCACTTTTGCTCCAATGCGCGGGATAATAGCATCAAACTCATCCGTTACGTTATCTTCCCCTAAGTAAATTTGCGGTTTTCCCTCTCCTAACTTGACGGAACATTTGGTATGGTCTATCAATTCAATATAGTGTCCAGCGTTTTGGGCCTCCTCTACAATCCTTCGGGTGGAATGAACTGAAAGTCCCACGGAAAGTATCGCGATATCCATAATTTTTGGTCAGTGTGATTAGCTTCTTCCAATATCGTCCAAAAAAACTGTCCAACCAATCTTTTATCCGAGAATGTCAGTAACAGAAACCATTCATACAGCATTGAAGACCAACTAAGAAAATGTCCTTTTGTTCTAAAACAAACATTTCTAAATTCATTGAGATAACCCCTTCAAATGAAAGTGCTGATGGCATGGAACTTCTTTAATAGCCTCATTTTTTCTACAACAGTTGTCCTAATTTTGTTTTGCCTGTTCTACTTCGCAGTCAAAAGAACACATCGGACTACCCGGTTAATGATTTGGTTCATTATGCTGTCCAATGTGGTTATTCTTCAAGTGATTTTAATTGATGTTGGGCTGACAAAGCTTTTTCCCGAGCTGTTGCTTTTGTACACTCCATTTCAGTTTTTATGTCCTGTGCTATTCGTTGCCTTTACCTACTCCTATTTGAATCAATATGACATTTTTAAAAGGTTTCGTCCAGTCTATTTACTACCCTTCGTTTGCTTCTTTGTTTTGTACGTGATTCTTAAAGTAAATGTTGTCCAAGAGTATGCGCTTATCTCAAAAAAATGGGCCGTTTGGATTGGAACTGAACTGGATGAAAATTCAGCTTTGGCTTTTTCCTTGTTCAGCGCCATCTGGAACTACAAGGTAATCCAACGATATGAGGAAAAAAGTGGTAGCCTACCTTATGCCATGGTTATTAAGAAAACCAAATGGTTGAAGCACATTTTTATTACCATGGTGCTTTTGTGTATAGCATGGGCCCTAGTTATAGCCTACCTAAAAATGAATCCTCTCGTATCCGGTCATGGTCCATACTATCCCCTATGGCTTGTTTTCATCGGATTTTATGTAGTGTTCTTTATAAAAGGTTCTAAACACTTGAATGAAATTCGCCAAAAAAGAAATGCCGAAAAACAATTGTTCCATAGGATAAACTCTGATTTTAGAGGCTCTGGATTACATAAAATCTTCAATTCGCATGAACTGCTAAGCATGCAAGAAAGCAGATACCAAGCAGCTGAGATTCTGGAATACTTTGCCACTTCCTTATTTGACAAACATACCGAGACCGAAGTATTGTGGGATGTAGCTAGAAATTGCATTTCCAAATTGGGTTTAGAGGATTGCGTTATTTACAGTTATGATTCCAAATCTGGCAAACTTATTCAAAAGGCAGCTTTCGGAAACAAGGACAATGGTAATAGAAAAATCGTTAGTCCTATTGAAATTCCTTTAGGAAAAGGAATTGTGGGAGCAGTTGCTAAATCCAAGCAATGGGAGGTCGTAAACAATATGGAAATAGACAATCGCTATATTGTTGATGATTTGCGCAGACAATCCGAATTGGCCGTCCCTGTTTTGTTTGAAGATGGCCTTATTGGGGTGTTGGATTCTGAAAATTCTGAAAAGGATTTCTTTACCGAAAAGCATATTTTTCTTTTTCAGCTTATCGCAAAACTAGTTTCGATAAAACTGGTTCAAATCAGGAAAAAAACCGGTCCCGTTCTAACAGATGACAATATCTATTACACAAGATTTAAACAATGGTTGGAAGAGGAAAAAGTATTCTTGGATGTCAACCTTAGTCTTCAAACATCCAGTGATTATTTGAGCATAAGCTCCGGATATCTATCACATATCATCAATACCTTGGGTGGTGTTAATTTTTCGGAATTCATCAACCTGTATCGAATTGACGAGGCCAAACGTCTTTTGGTGCATCCACACTATTCCAACTACACTATTGTAGCCGTAGGTCTTGAATCCGGATTTAATTCAAAGTCTGCTTTTTACAATGCATTCAAAAAACATTTGGGAGAAACTCCTTCTGAGTACCGGCAGCGCTACAAAATGGTGTCCTGATTCTTCAGAAGTGGAAGAAGTGGGACTTTGAGCTCTCTATCTGCCTTTAAGTTTGCTTTCAAAATCTAAAAAAATTTGATTATGCAAACAAAAGCAAATGTAGTTTATGGAGTTATGGTGTTCTTCCTTAGCGGCCTGTTTTTAGTATCCTGTTCTGCCGAGGATGGCGAAACTGGACCTGCGGGACCCGCAGGACCTCAAGGAGAACAGGGCCCAGCTGGACCTGCAGGAGCAGATGGTGCTGACGGAGCTGACGGAGCTGACGGGCAGGACGGTGCGCAAGGAGATACCGGAACTGCCAACGTAATTTACTCCGATTGGATTGATTCGGAGTTTGATACCAATATCACTGACCCTGCAGCTGGGGTTGATTTATCAGCGCCAGGACTTACCCAGGAAATTATCGATGAAGGGACCGTTTTAGTGTATGGTAGAAACATTGTACTTCCTTCTCCCGAAATTTTTCCTTTGCCACAAATTATCAGTGGAGACAATCATGGCTTTAGAGTCAATGGGGTTGGAAATATTCGACTTACCATTGCCTCCTTGGATGGCAGTGCGGTAGGGTCGAGAGTTATGGAAGATTATCGCTATATCCTAATTCCAGGTGGACAACCTGACGGAGGTGGAGGTGGTATTACCATCAAGTCTTCAACGTATGATTTTTCAAAAATGTCTTACGAAGAAGTAGCCGCGCTTTTCGGTATTGAAGATTAACCTATTCATCAATTCAAATAAACCAAAAAGTTCCCCCTCTTCAATATCCGTTTATATTGATTCTAAATTAACTGCTTTGAAAAGTTGAAAACTTGTTAAAAACTCATTCGTGCCGTAAATTTGAGCGTAAAACCAGCACTAATGAGTGGATTGATAAAATCTTCGATAGCCCGTAAAGTAGTGATGGCACTTTCGGGTCTTTTTTTGGTTGTCTTCTTAACACAACATTTCGTCATCAACTTTACTTCGGTCATTGCTCCTGAAACTTTTAATTCCTGGTCCCATTTCATGGGATACAATCCCTTGGTTCAGTATTTATTACAGCCCATTTTAATTGGAGGGGTCATTGTACACTTTGTCATGGGGTTTGCTTTGGAAATTCAAAATAAAAAGGCAAGAAATGTAGGATATGCCAAATTTAAAGGCAGTGCCAATGCCTCTTGGGTCTCAAGAAATATGATTTATTCCGGTTTGGTAGTCTTAGCGTTTTTAGCGCTTCATTTTTATGATTTTTGGGTTCCGGAAATGGTCTATAAATATGTAGAAGCCAATCCAGAAATGCCCACGCGATACCTCGAGGAAACCGTACACAAGTTCGAACCCTTTTGGAGGACTGTTCTCTACGTAGTTTCCTTTGTGCTGTTGAGTCTTCATTTATGGCACGGCTTTTCTTCATCCTTCCAAACCATGGGTGTCAATAACAGATACTCTGAGGGAATCAAAACATTTACTAAAATATTTTCGGTGGCCATTCCATTGGGCTTTGTCTTTATTGCCTTGTATCACCACCTTAACCCATTAACACATTAATCATGGGCAAATTGGATTCAAAAGTTCCATCCGGTCCTTTGGCGGACAAATGGACCAAGCATAAGAATGAAATAGACCTAGTTAACCCTGCGAATAAAAGAAACATTGACGTTATCGTGGTGGGTACAGGTTTGGCTGGTGGTTCGGCTGCAGCAACGCTTGCTGAGCTTGGCTATAATGTAAAAACATTCTGCTATCAGGATTCTCCACGAAGAGCGCATTCCATTGCGGCTCAAGGTGGGGTAAACGCAGCAAAAAATTATCAAGGTGATGGTGATAGCGTGTATCGCCTATTTTACGATACCATCAAGGGTGGGGATTATCGCTCCCGTGAAGCCAATGTGCATCGTTTGGCAGAAGTATCCACCAACATTATCGACCAATGTGTGGCGCAAGGAGTTCCGTTCGCCCGAGAATATGGAGGTTTATTGGATAACCGTTCCTTCGGAGGAGTTTTGGTGTCAAGAACCTTCTATGCCAAAGGTCAAACTGGACAGCAATTGCTTTTGGGAGCATACTCCGCGATGAATCGACAAATTCAAAGAGGAAAAATCAAATCCTACACCCGTCACGAGATGTTGGATTTGGTTCTTGTAGATGGTAAGGCCCGTGGAATTATCGCCAGAGATTTGGTAAGTGGTGAGATTGAAAGACATTCCGCACACGCCGTGGTTTTGGCTACGGGCGGTTATGGAAATCTTTTCTTTTTATCCACCTATTGCATGGGGGCCAACGTAATGGCCGCCTGGAGAGCGCATAGAAAGGGAGCTTACTTTGCCAATCCTTGTTTTACGCAAATCCACCCAACCTGTATTCCAGTTTCTGGAGACCATCAGTCCAAATTGACTTTGATGTCTGAATCACTTCGTAATGATGGTAGAATTTGGGTACCCGCCAAAATGGAAGATGCAGAGGCTATTCGAGCTGGTAAGCTAAAACCAACTGAAATTCCTGAAGAGGACAGAGATTATTATTTAGAAAGACGTTATCCTGCTTTTGGAAACTTGGTGCCGCGTGACGTAGCATCCCGTGCCGCAAAAGAACGTTGTGATGCGGGTTATGGAGTCAATAAAACTGGTGAAGCGGTTTACTTGGATTTCGATGCTGCCATCATGCGTTACGGCCGTGAAAAAGCGTTGACCTCGGGGATGAAAGATCCTGATGACGCAACGGTAAGAAAGCTTGGGGAAGAAATCGTTGAGGCTAAATATGGAAACCTCTTCCAGATGTATGAAAAAATTGTGGATGAGAACCCATACAAAACCCCAATGAAGATTTATCCAGCGGTTCATTATACCATGGGTGGTCTTTGGGTTGATTATAACCTTCAAACCACCATTCCAGGTTGTTATGCCGCCGGTGAAGCTAATTTTAGTGATCATGGTGCAAACCGTTTGGGAGCTTCTGCATTGATGCAAGGTTTAGCGGATGGTTATTTTGTTTTACCCTACACCATTGGGGATTATCTTTCTGATGATATACGTACCGGACCTATTTCAACAGAAACTTCGGAATTTGATGAAGCCGAAAAAGCAGTTCGTGAACGTATTGAAAAACTAATGTCAGGAAGTGGAATTCATTCTGTGGATTACTATCACAAGAAACTGGGCAAAATCATGTGGAACAAATGTGGTATGTCCAGAAATGAGAAAGAGTTAAAAGAAGCCATGAAGGAGATTGCAGAATTGCGCAAAGATTTCTGGGAAAACGTAAAAGTTACAGGAACTGCCGATTCCAAAAATCAAGAGTTGGAAAAAGCAGGTAGAGTGGCTGATTTCTTGGAGCTTGGTGAACTCTTCGCCATGGATGCTTTGGAACGTAATGAATCTTGTGGTGGACACTTTAGAGAGGAGTACCAAACCGAAGAAGGTGAAGCGCTACGTGATGACGAAAACTTCAAATTTGTATCGGCTTGGGAATATGTTGGGGAACCTAGCAAATCCAAATTACACAAGGAAGATTTAGTTTACGAGAACATAAAAGTAAAGACACGGTCTTATAAATAAATATTGCTATGAAATTATATTTAAAAATCTGGCGTCAAAAGAATGCAGATTCCAAAGGTTCCATGGTGGATTACACTTTGGATGGTGTGGAAAGTGACATGTCCTTTCTGGAGATGCTGGATATCTTGAACGAGGAATTGATTTCCAAGAGTGAGGAACCAGTTGAATTTGATCATGACTGTCGAGAAGGTATTTGCGGTACCTGCTCCTTGATGATTAATGGCCAACCCCACGGACCTGATTCCAGAATTACCGTATGTCAATTGCATATGCGCAGTTTTAACGATGGTGACGAAATTGTAATTGAACCTTGGAGAGCCACAGCTTTTCCAGTAATCAAAGATCTCATTGTTGACCGTACCGCGTTTGACCGAATCCAGCAAGCTGGAGGTTATATTTCGGTAAACACCTCAGGTAGACCTGTGGATGCGAATGCGATTCCTATTGAAAAGGAAATGGCCGATAAGTCATTCAATGCAGCTACGTGTATTGGTTGCGGTGCTTGTGTGGCTGCCTGTAAAAATGCTAGTGCGATGTTATTCACCTCTGCTAAGGTTTCCCAATTTGCTTTGTTGCCCCAAGGGCAAGTAGAAGCGGCCGAACGTGTTCAGAACATGGTACGTCAAATGGACTTGGAAGGTTTTGGTAACTGTACCAATACCGGCGCCTGTGAAGTGGAATGCCCTAAAGGGATTTCCTTGGAAAATATTGCCCGTATGAACAGGGAATATCTTTCTGCTAGTGTGAAAGGATAGTACCTATTCCTGCAAGTCAGGAATTCAAATAACAAAGCCCAAATTCCAAACGGAGTTTGGGTTTTTTTTATCTTACATACTAAACCGTTTACTCCATGACCGTTTTCAGTTCCGCAGCAAAAGTGTGTCTCCTGATATTCGTTTTTGCCCTAGTTCTGCTTTTTGGTTGTTCCAAACAGCAAGCAACTTCAAATTACACAAACTGGGATACCTATTTGGGAGATAAGGAAAACACCCACTTTACAACCTTAAATCAAATACACCCAAATAATGTCGCTTCGCTAGAAGTTGCCTGGGAATACGAGGCGGAAGATTTTGGGCAAATGCAAATGAACCCCATAGTTGTAGACACCTTGCTTTATGGAGTTACCGCTGCTTTGCGGGTAGTTGCGCTTAACGCGTCCACTGGAAAAGAAGTCTGGCAATTTGGTGAAAAGCTGGAAGCCTGGCATTCTACTAGTAGGGGCGTAACCTATTGGTCTAAAGGGGAGGATAAGCGCATTCTCTTTACACGAGGTTCTCAGCTTTGGGCGATTAACGCGCTTACAGGAAAACCCATTGCCTCTTTCGGAAATAAGGGTGCGATTGACCTCAGGTCGGGACTTCCTGAATCGGCAAAAGATAAGTTTGTGATATCCAATACACCAGGAATTATTCATGAGGACAAAATAATCATGCCTCTACGTGTTTCTGAGGATATTGGCGCAGCTCCTGGAAACCTTATGGCTTTTAATGTGGAGACCGGAGCAGTAGCATGGGTATTCCATACCATTCCTTTACCTGATGATATGGCATACGAAACCTGGAAAGATGAAGCGTCGCTCCAAAAAGGATATGTAGGGGGTGCGAATAATTGGGCTGGAATGGCACTTGATGTGGAAAACCAAATTCTCTATGTGCCCACAGGTTCTGCTGCCCCAGACTTTTATGGAGGTCTTCGAAAAGGGAAGAATTTATATGCCAATTCACTTTTAGCGTTAAATGTCAATTCTGGCGAATTGCTCTGGAATTTTCAATTTACGCATCATGATATCTGGGACAGAGATCCTCCGGCTCCACCCAATTTGATGACTTTGACCAAGGATGGGAAATCGATTCCCGCTGTGGTTCAGGTTACCAAACAAGGTTATGTTTTTGCATTCAATAGGTTAACGGGGGAACCCATATTTGAAATTGAAGAGCGAAAAGTACCGCAGTCATCTTTGGAAGGTGAAGAAGCTTGGCCCACGCAACCATTTCCGGTAAAGCCCGGTCCCTTTGCAAGACAATCCAGTGATATCTCAGTAAAAAATATCAGCCCTTTTGCGGAAAACAAGGATGAACTCATAAAGAAGTTGGTGCAAGCCAACAATGCGGTTTATACACCTCCATCCTTAGACCCACTTTTGTTACTTCCTGGATATGACGGCGGAGCCGAATGGGGCGGAGCCGGAGTTGACCCGGAAAATGGAATACTTTATGTGAACTCCAACGAAATGCCTTTTCTACTTCAAATGGGCAAAGATTCCTTGACCCCAGAGGAAAGTGAGACAGTTACAGGGCAAAGTCTGTATACTAAATATTGTAGTGTGTGTCATCAAAGCAATCGCGAAGGTGCGGCGCAAAGTGGGTATCCTTCTCTAATTGGCCTTAAAACGAAGCTATCAGAACTAGAAGTAAAACAAATCATCCAAAAAGGAAAGGGTATGATGATTGGGTTTCCACAACTAAGTGATGAGGAAATTGATGGTCTCATCGCTTTCCTCTATGATGAACCGGATAAGATGGAGGTCACCTCGAATAACCGTGATGAATATCCAAAACTACCCTATCGTCATTTGGGCTATACCAAATTCTTGGATAGCAATGGTCTTCCAGCTATAGACCCTCCTTGGGGTACCTTACATGCCATCGACATGAATACTGGAGAGTATGTTTGGTCCATTACACTTGGAGATACCCCCGGATTGAAAAATCAAACAGGTGAGCCCACGGGTTGCGAAAGTTATGGAGGACCTATAATAACTGAGAATGGTCTTCTTTTTATAGCGGGTACCAAGGACGGTTTTTTCAGGGCTTTTGATAGACATAAGGGAACACTGCTCTGGGAATACAAACTCCCGGCAGCGGCTTTTGCCACTCCTGCGGTCTACCAAATTGATGGGAAGCAATTCATTGCCATGGCTTGTGGTGGTGAAAAATTGGGAACCCCAAAAGGAAACAAGATTATTGCTTTTGCCCTACCTGACCAACTTTAGAGTCGACCTATGGCCAACTATAAATCCAAAGAACGTATCAAAGTACCTCGGTTCAATGAGGAATCCGGGTTTTATACCACCCCAGAACGTTCGAAAATCATGGGGAAAATTCGAGGAAAGAATACCAAACCCGAATTGACATTTCGAAAAGCACTTTGGGAAGCAGGGTATAGATATCGAATCGATTATAAAAAACTCATGGGCAAGCCGGATATTGCTTTAAAAAAATATAAGACCGTGATCTTTATCGATGGGGAGTTTTGGCATGGACAGAATTGGGAGGAACGTAAACAGAAAATCAAAAGCAACCGTGAATTTTGGATTCCCAAGATTGAAAGAAATATGCAAAGAGACCAGGAGGTAAATACAGCGTTGGAACAACTGGGTTATACCGTGTTCCGTTTTTGGGAAGGTGAAATCAAAAAAGAGTTGGACCGGTGTTTGCACAAAGTAGTAGCGCATTTGGAAACTTTTGCTTTCCAAAAACACTCTTCATAATAGTTCACATAACTCCCTATTTTTGACAAACGCCTATTCTATGAGTGCTTTTTTGAATTTCAATTCTAAATTACCAGAGGTTAAGACTACCATCTTTACCGTAGTCGGAAAAATGGCAAACGAATACAAGGCTATAAATCTGGCACAGGGTTTTCCGGATTTTTCACCTGATGCCAAACTGCTAGGTCTTTATAAAAAAGCATTGAACGGTAATTACAATCAGTATGCTCCTATGACCGGGGCGCAACAGCTGCGCGAAGTAATTGTGGAGAAAATCGAAAAAACGTATGGTAAAAAATATGAGGTAGACAAGGAGGTTACCGTAACAGCTGGAGCTACACAGGCCATATATACCGCTATTACAGCATTTGTCTCAAAAGGTGAAGAGGTAATTGTTTTGAAACCCGCTTACGATTGTTATGAGCCAGCCATTGAGCTTGCTGGTGGCGTTCCGGTTTTGATTCAGTTAAAAGGGAAGGAGTTTAAGATAGATTGGGAAGAGTTCAGGGATAAAATCACCTCAAAGACCAGAATGGTCATTATAAATACACCACATAATCCAAGTGGCCAAATACTTACTGAAACCGATATTCTTGCCTTGCAAGATATTTTACGGGATACCCATATCATTTTATTGAGTGATGAAGTATATGAGCATATTGTTTTTGATGATGAGGTCCACCAAAGTGCTAGTCGGTTCGAAGACCTTTCCACAAGAAGCATTATTTGTTCTTCCTTTGGAAAAACGTTTCATGTGACCGGTTGGAAAGTAGGGTATTGTGTGGGGCCTTCGGATTTAATGCATGAGTTTAACAAAATCCATCAGTTCAATGTCTTTTGCGTGAACCATCCAGCACAAATTGCCTTGGCAGAGTATCTCCAAAAGGAAGAGCACTATCTCAACCTAAATGATTTCTATCAGAAAAAGAGGGACTACTTCCTAAATGCGATTTCTGGTTCTCGATTTAAATTTACCCCTTCCCGGGGGAGTTATTTTCAATTATTGGACTATTCAGATATCACGGATGAAAGAGATGTGGCCCTCAATGAACGATTCATAAAATATTACAAATTGGCCAGTATCCCCATGTCCGTTTTCAACATAAATGAAAGAGACGATAAGCTACTTCGGTTTTGTTTTGCCAAAACTGAGGAAACTTTGGATAAGGCCGCTGAAATCTTAAATAAAATCTAGGGTTTGGTTTCTAAAGCTGCCTCTTAACTATTTTGAACAGTTGCAAGATTTCATGGAAAGGGAGTTTGAAGTCATTAAACTCAGGGGAGGTTTTGAGATTGGTACAGCTTATCTCTTTTTTGTGTGTGTCAACTTCAGCAATCTTTTTACAAGTGATTCTGTCACGTAAGACCAATACCATCGTTTGGTCTAGCAGGAGTCCGGGGTCCTGTACTAACTCATCCATTGTATGCTCCACTCCCAGTACTATAGATTTATTTGGGATGGATTGAATTGTGCCATCGTTCATTGAATCCCCGGAGATTTCAAAAGCAACGTACGAACTGTCATGTAGCTTCTCCACAACAAAACCTGTCTTCATTTGATGCTTTGGTTCTATCTTTTCGCCTAGACTTTTTGCATACTCCGATTGCATTTCGGTGAGGAGCAAGGGTACTACAATGAAATTTTTTCCGAAGTCCAGAGGATAACATCTGCTGCCAAAATGAATAAAAGGTTTTTGGTTCCCATAGCTTGCTTCTTCATCATTCATTTTCCTTAGGTACATATCGGCGACACTAAGATCAAAAAATGCTGCTATTTTGGTTAAGTTTTTAGTAGGAATACTGGCATCCTTTTGTTCGTAAGTCTGAATGGTTCGTAGACTCACCCCAACTGCTTTTGCCAAATCCGTTTGTGTTGCACCCTTATGCTTTCTAAGCTCTTTAATTATTTGCATAATTTTTTTAAATCTGCAGTTATTTTCATATATTCGATGCTGCGCTGCGAGATTTTACATTTCTGTAATTGGGTTACAGACCAAATATAGAAAATAGGATTTGACCCCAACATATAAATTGATAAACCACTAAAACATCAATATGGGCTCAATCAAAAAGCTTAACCTAATTATCAACAGCGAAGCGATATTTTCAACTGAAGATTACGGGAAACCAATCAACGAACAGCTATCTACTATTTTGAGGAGAAATGTCACCAAAGATGACTATGCAGATATTGCATCAAGAATCAACGTGAGTTTCTCCACGATACGGGATGTGGTTTACAGGACCAACAGTTTGACCAAGACCAACGCCAAGGCCATTTCGCTTTTGATTCATGCGGCTTTTGAAAATTCTATTGCAACAAAATTGCAAGCAGATGGGGATATTCTATTTTTAGATGAACTACTCAAAATCTAAGCGCATCAACCAATCTGTCTGTTCATCTTTTCCAATAAAAAATGAATGTTCGGCGAATTTTTTAAAACCATACTTTTCATAAAATCGGATGGCCTTGAGGTTATGTTCCCATACTCCAAGCCAGACATACTTGATATCCTTTTTCTTCCTACAGAGTTCAATGGCCCTTTCTAGCATCCACCGACCTGCTCCTTTACCTTGATGTTCTTCCAGGAGGTAGATTCGTTCAAGTTCCATGGAATTTTGGTCATGGATATCGGTCTGTGCTTCGGCTTCATTCAGTTTGAGATACCCAATAAGGGAACTCCCTTCAAATACAAAATAGAATTGTGAGGTTTTTTGTTGGAGTTGGAGCTTTAAGTTTTCCTCTGTGAAAGTACTCTCCACATATTTTTGAAAGTCCTCTGGATTATTGTCTTTTTCAAAGGTGATTACAAAAGTCTCTTTTGAAATACGCAATAAGGTTTTCAAGTCGGACAAAGTACATTTTCTTAGTTCATACGCCATAACCCTCAAAATAAGGCAAAAAAAAAAAGCCGACTTAAAAGTCAGCTTCAACATTTCTTATCTAGTTCGGTTCTTAAAGCATAAAAAGCTTTCTAATCAATAGCATAAAACCGGTTAGAAAATCGTTTCGGTACACTTGAATAGTGTCCTCCGCTGCAGTGGTGTTTAATTTGGATGCCATGGTAAAAATTTAGGATTACAATTTGTCGAAAAAATCGAACAATTCAAAGGTATTTTTTGTTTTTTTCCTAACGAAATGAATGTTGTGTAACTCTAAGTTTTTGTTGTGAACCTTACTTTGGCCCTCATAGCACCATTTCCGGTATATTTCCTTCAATAATCAAGTTTCCTTCTGTTGCATTGGCGATTTCTTCAGTACTTATTCCTGGTGCTCGCTCTAAGAGTTTAAATCCCTCTGAAGTCACTTCCATAACCGCCAAATTGGTAACTATCTTTTTTACGCATCCAACTCCCGTTAAAGGCAAGGTGCATTTTTTGAGTAGTTTTGATTTTCCCGCTTTATTGGTGTGCATCATGGCAACGATGATGTTTTCCGCTGAAGCCACCAAATCCATAGCCCCTCCCATGCCTTTCACCATTTTTCCAGGAATTTTCCAATTAGCGATATCCCCATTTTCGGCCACTTCCATAGCTCCCAAAATAGTAAGGTCAACGTGCTGTCCACGAATCATTCCAAAGCTTAAGGCCGAATCAAAAAATGAAGCTCCTGGTAGTGTGGTTATGGTTTGTTTGCCTGCATTGATGATGTCGGCATCTTCCTCTCCTTCAAATGGGAAAGGACCCATTCCCAATACTCCGTTCTCGCTCTGAAACTCCACACTAATATCATCGCGCACAAAATTTGCCACTAAAGTAGGTATGCCAATTCCCAAGTTTACATAATAGCCGTCCTGGACTTCTTTTGCGATTCGCCTTGCGATTCCGTTCTTATCCAACATATCCTATACTTTAGGCCTAACTGTTCTTTGTTCTATTCTTTTTTCATACTTCTCACCTTGAAAGATGCGCTGCACAAAAATACCCGGTATGTGTATTTCATTGGGGTCCAAACTACCCGCTGGAAGCAATTCCTCCACCTCAGCTACCGTTATATTGGCTGCCCCGCACATACAGGGATTAAAGTTTCTTGCGGTTCCCTTAAAAATTAAGTTCCCTGCTTCGTCACCCTTCCAAGCTTTTACAAAAGAGAAATCCGCTTTAAAAGCCGGTTCCAAGACATACATCTTCCCATCAAACTCTCTGGTTTCCTTTCCTTCGGCAACTTCAGTTCCATATCCCGCTGGAGTATAAAAAGCCGGGAAACCCGCTTGTGCAGCGCGACATTTTTCGGCCAAGGTTCCTTGTGGGGTTAATTCAACTTCCAGCTCTCCGCTGAGCATTTGTCGTTCAAACTCATCGTTCTCGCCCACATAGGAAGAGACCATTTTCTTTATCTGTTTGTGCTGTAAAAGAAGGCCTAAGCCAAAATCATCCACTCCCGCATTATTGGATATGCAGGTAATATCTCGAATCCCCAATTTTACCAATTCGCCAATGGCATTTTCAGGGATGCCACATAAGCCAAATCCTCCCAGCATAAATGTCATCCCATCGGCCACCCCTTTCAAGGCTTCCTGCACATTTGGGACTGTTTTTTTAATCATATTTCCATTTCTTTTTAAGGTCTTTCAAAATACGATATAAATAAAAAAGCCCCAAGATTAAAGTTTCTTAGGGCCGAGTTTTTCATAGGGAGATTTTTAAAAATCCAATTCCAAATCGTCTTCGGTGTCCAACTCTTTTTGAATTTCTTCCAAAATCTTGGTGCAATCCACATTTATGGAAAGTTCTTCAGGTTCTTCAAACTCATCTTTGGATACGCCCAACTCTTCGTTGGCATAGTTCTTTTTCATGTATAAGGCCCATATGGGTAATGCCATTGACGCTCCTTGTCCATACGTTAGACTTTGAAAGTGAGCAGCTCGGTCCTCACCTCCTACCCAAACTCCGGTTACCAGATTAGGTACCATTCCCATAAACCAACCATCGCTTTGATTTTGGGTGGTACCTGTTTTTCCCGCGATAGGGTTGCTAAGTTCGTAAGGATATCCTGTAATAATTTCTTTATAAACTGCTTGTTCCTTGGCGAAAGTGTGTCGCAACCTAGTTCCCGAACCTCCTTGCGTAACCCCTTCCATAAGGTTGACCATGGCATAGGCCACATCTTTACTAAGTACATCCTTGGTTTCTGGCATATATTCATAAAGAACGGTCCCGTTTTTATCCTCAATTCTAGTAACCATAACAGGTTTAACATATACCCCTTGATTGACAAAAGTACCATAGGCTCCCACCATTTCGTACACATTAAAGTCAACGGTACCCAAAGCTATTGAAGGCACTTCCAAAATTTCTTTAGTGAAACCCATATTCTTGGCAATGTTAACCACTGAACCGGGTCCAACTTTATCTATCAATTGTGCAGTAACCGTATTTACGGAGTTGGCCAAGGCCTTTTTTAGCGTGAGGTTTTCACCTGAATACTTCCCATCCGAATTTTTAGGACACCAAGCTTCCATATTACCATGCTTCAGAGGTTCAATGCAATATTGATTGTCCGGAAGAGAATCACAAGGAGAGTACCTCAATTGGTCAATTGCAGCTGCATACACAAAAGGTTTAAAGGTAGAACCTGCCTGTCGCGCACCCTGAATTACATTATCATACTGGAAATGTTTGTAATCTATACCTCCAACCCAAGCCTTCACGTGACCGGTTTGAGGTTCCATGGACATCATTGCAGTGCGCAAAAAGGTTTTGTAATAGCGGATGGAATCCATTGGGGTCATGATGGTATCCTTTTCAAACGAATCACTATTCCAATCAAACACCGTCATTTCGGTTTTTTCATGGAATGTTTTTTTAATTTCCTCATCCGACATGCCTTGTCTCCGAAGTGACCTCCATCTATCGGAACGTTTCATGGCCTGTCTCATTATGGTATCTATGGCACCTCGGGTCAAATCCAAAAAGGGTGCAGTCGGATTACGTTTAGGTGTGTTTTGATGAAAAAACTCCGCCTGAAGCCGTTTCATATGTTCTTGAACCGCCTCTTCCGCATGTCTTTGCATTCTCGAGTCCACTGTGGTATACACCTTTAAGCCGTCCAAATAGATATTGTACTTCTCGCCATCGGGCTTTGGATTTTCATCAATCCATTTGTTCAAAAATCGTTGCAAATACATCCTGAAATAAGTGGCCAAACCTTCACGATGCGATTCAGGACTAAAATTGATATCCATCTCAAGTCCCTGTAAGGAATCCTTTTCCTTTTCAGTAAGGTAACCGTATTTCGCCATCTGACCCAAAACTGTATTTCTTCTATTCAATACTAGTTCTTCACGTCGGATTGGATTGTAATAGGATGAGTTTTTTAACATTCCTACCAAAACAGCTGACTCTTCTGTTTTTAGTTGGGAAGGCTCCTTTCCAAAATAGATACGGGCTGCCGAGCGGATACCGTCAGCGTTATAGTTGAAATCGTACAGGTTAAGGTACATTTGAACAATTTCCTGTTTGGTGTATTGCCTTTCCAAACGCGTGGCAATTACCCATTCCTTTACTTTTTGAACGATTCTTTCAAGCCCTCCGGAAGGTCGTTTGGTAAATAGCAGCTTGGATAACTGTTGGGAAATGGTGCTAGCTCCACCTTTGGTTCCCAAAAAAGCTACGGCCCTGATTGTGCCTCGGGCATCAATCCCAGAATGCTCAAAATAGCGGGCATCTTCTGTTGCCACTAACGCATTTACCAAGTTTTCTGGAAGTTCACTAAAGGGTACAGGTGTACGATTGTCATCCAAATAAAACTTTCCTAGGGTCTCCCCATCTGAGGAAACAATTTCGGTGGCCAGATTTGTACTCGGATTTTCCAAGTGTTCAAAGGTTGGCATCGTTCCAAACACGCCCCAAGAAGCGAGCAAGAAAAGTAAGAGTACAGCCAATACCCCAGACCCAAAAAGAATCCAGAACCACTTGATGTACTTTGCAAAGCCTTGTGGTTGATTTTTCTTTGTTTTTTTTGCCATTTTATTGGGTGATTTTCTCAATTTCCAGTCCCACGTCGGTGATGCCTTTCAAAACTGAAATGCCATCCACATCTCCATTTTTTCGCATAGCATGGGTAACTCTTACCTTATATACGCCGGAATCAGGAAAAACGATGCTTTCCTTATACCATAATTTATTCTCCTTAACACTTCCCAATCCTTTTCCCAACCATTGCCCTGTTGGTTCGGCCATAGCATATTCCAAGGTATCCTTCTGTGTATTCCCGTCTGGAAACTCGAGTTCTGTAATTAAGAAAAGATTGCTGAACTCAAAATTATTATCGTTCCTTACGTTAAAAAACATATGATGTGCTTGCACTGAATCCAAGTCAGAGAATTCAAAAAAAACAGGCTGGTCCATTGACCAATTCCCTTCACTGAGAGATTGATATTTTGAAAATTCCAATTTGGAATTGCAGGAAGCAAATCCGACTAGCAAACAAAAAAAACAAATGGTTCTTTTAAGCATTGGAAGAGGCTTTTGCCTTGTTATTTCTTTTTTTCTTGTTTCTCTTTTTCTTCTTTTTTGGTCTATCGAAACGGGTAAGACTGTCTTGGCCCACTACGTTTTCAAAAACTAGCTTTTCATCACTTACGTTGTCTTGGGCATACTCTTCAAGGCTGCTAATCTTTTCGTTCTTTTTATTTAGCTCCAAAATTTCATGCACCTGTTCTTTGTGCAATGCATGCCAGGTTGCTGGGTCGTCCTTGTACGAAAACCAAAGGGTCTCTTTAAAAATATCCGCTTTTTGGCAAAAGGCTATTCCCTTCTTCGTTTGAAGTTTACTATCCTGGGATGGAAAGTCCTTCAGGGCTTCCAAATACATATCCAACTCATAGTTGAGACAGCACTTTAATTTTCCACATTGTCCAGCCAATTTTTGAGGGTTCAGTGCCAACTGCTGATATCTGGCAGATGCGGTGCTAACCGATCTAAAATCAGTCAACCAAGTTGAGCAACATAATTCCCTTCCACACGATCCTATGCCTCCTAAGCGTTGTGCTTCTTGTCGGTATCCAATCTGACGCATTTCAATTCGGATACCGAAAGCCTTGGCCATATCCTTAATAAGTTGTCTAAAGTCAACCCTATCTTCCGCAGTGTAGTAAAAAGTGGCTTTGGAACCGTCTCCTTGAAATTCAACGTCACTCAATTTCATTTGGAGCTTTAATGAAATAGCAATTTCCCTAGAACGCTTTTTAATCTCCTCTTCCTTATCCCTACATTTTTGCCAAACATCAATATCCCGCTGGGAAGCTTTGCGATAAATTTTTGGAAGGGTTTTGTCCTCAGGGTCCACTTTCTTTTTTCGCATCTGAACACGGACCAATTCTCCCGTTAGGGTTACCATACCAACGTCATGTCCAGATTTTGCCTGAGTGGCAACAATGTCACCAATCGACAAGGATAAATTTTCTGTGTTTCTAAAAAATTCCTTTCTGCTGTTTTTAAATCGAACCTCAACGAATTCAAAGGGTTTTTGTCCGTTGGGAAGCGACATATTGGAAAGCCAATCAAAAACTGTAAGCTTGTTACAACCATCAGTGCCACAAGTTCCGTTGTTCTTGCAGCCACGCGGCTGTCCATCCTTACCGGTTGAACAACTGCTACACGCCATATTTAATATCTTGATTTAAAGAAACTTAATCCGTCTCTTTAAAAAGGGTTCATAAAATTATTCTATGTAAATATAGGACAATTTGAAGCAGCATGGAAAAGTTATTTCTTGTACTTGAGCACTTCTGAACGTCCCTTCTTGAATATTTTATTGCTAGCGTGTTTTCCTTTTCTCAACGCTTTTTGCTCCTCGTAGGGCAGTGCGTGAACTTCTGCACATTCATTAGAACAACATCCGTTCATGCCCTCCGCACATTCCTCACATTGAATAAACAATAAATGACAAGCTTCGTTGGCACAGTTCACATGAGTGTCACATGGTTTTCCACATTGATGACAATTCGCAATCACGTCATCAGAAATACGTTCCCCCCGACGATGGTCAAAAACGAAGTTTTTACCTAGAAACTTATTTTCTAAATTCTGGGATTTTACTTGTCGGGTGTACTCAATAATTCCTCCTTCCAACTGATATACATTTTTGAACCCCTTATGTTTGTAGTAAGCACTTGCTTTTTCACAGCGGATTCCGCCGGTGCAATACATGACCAGCTTTTTATCCTCTTTATGCTCCGCCAAGTCATTTTCAATGATATCCAATGAATCCCTGAACGTATCCACATCAGGAGTTATGGCATTTTTAAAATGGCCTATTTCACTTTCATAGTGATTACGCATATCTACCAAAACCACGTCCGGGTCTTCAATCAGCTCATTAAACTGCTCTGCCCCTACATGGACACCTTTGTTGGTTACATCAAAAGTGTCATCGTTCAATCCGTCGGCAACAATCTTTTTTCGAACCTTAACCTTGAGCTTTAAAAAGGATTTGTTGTCCTGTTCAATGGCAATATTCAACCGAACGTTCTCCAGAAATGAGATACTGTCCAAGTGTTTTTTAAAAGCCTGAAAGTTTTCAGCGGGTACGGAAAGTTGGGCGTTTATGCCTTCATTCGCTACATAGATTCGACCTAGAACATCTAATTCGTTCCAATGTATAAACAGATGATTTCTGAAAATGCCCGGGTTTCCGATGTGCGCATACTGGTAGAAAGAGATGGTAAGGCGTTCCTTGCCAGCTTCCTCAATAAGCCGCTCTCTTTCCTTGGCACTTAAAGTATTGTACAGTTGCATGCTATACTAATATTTTTAAGTTATCAAGAATATTATTTAACGAGGCAAAAGTATAAAAGAAAAAAGACTCCCTAAAGAATTAAGGAGTCTTACACACAGTCTCTTTTCATAGCGCAAATTTCCCAGTTGCGGTTTCTACATGTGTCTTACGAAGAGGTTCTTCGATATTTTGTCTATTCGAGTTAGCATACTCAAGATGTTATCATTTTAAAAAGGTTGCGTACCCATTGTTCATGAAAAAAGAAATGGTAATTTAGCGGGTCAAATACAATAGCATGAGCAGCGAAAAAGAAGCAAAACTTAAAGCACTAAAACTTACTCTGGACAAATTGGATAAAACGTACGGCAAAGGTGCCGTTATGAAGATGGGGGACAGTGTAGTTGAAGATGTAGAAGTAATTCCATCTGGGTCGTTGGGTCTGGATATCGCTTTAGGTGTTGGAGGCTATCCGCGTGGCCGTGTAATCGAGATTTATGGGCCAGAATCCTCTGGTAAAACCACGCTTACCCTACATGCTATTGCTGAAGCTCAAAAAAATGGAGGTATTGCCGCCTTCATAGATGCCGAACATGCTTTCGACCGTTTTTATGCCCAAAAACTGGGAGTGGACATTGATAATTTGATTATTTCCCAACCTGACCATGGGGAACAAGCCTTGGAAATTGCTGACAACCTGATTCGTTCAGGAGCCATTGACATTGTAATTGTCGATTCCGTTGCTGCCCTTACTCCAAAGAGCGAGATAGAGGGAGAAATGGGGGATTCCAAAATGGGACTTCATGCCCGTTTGATGTCGCAAGCGCTACGTAAACTTACTTCGACCATCAGCAAGACCAATTGTACCGTGATTTTCATTAACCAATTACGGGAGAAAATTGGGGTCATGTTTGGCAATCCAGAAACCACAACCGGGGGTAATGCGCTTAAGTTTTATGCTTCTGTTCGGTTGGATATTCGTAGATCGACCCAAATTAAAGACACCGACGGCAACGTTCAAGGAAACAAGACCAGAGTTAAGGTGGTTAAAAACAAAGTTGCCCCTCCATTCAGGACTACCGAATTTGATATCATGTATGGCGAAGGAATCTCCAAAGTAGGGGAAGTTTTGGATTTGGGTGTAGCCTACGAAATTGTGAAAAAAAGCGGCTCTTGGTTCAGTTATGGTGATACCAAATTAGGCCAAGGAAGAGATGCGGTAAAAGCACTGTTAGTCGATAATCCAGAACTTTCCGAAGAACTTGAATCCAAAATCAAGGAGGCCATTACAGCCGTGAATTCGTAACGTTTTTATCCCTCCCTTAAGCTTCGATTAAAAAAACGCAACCCTTAGCACATCCCAACATCTTAAAGTCAAAGATTTTAATGATGAAAAAGGTAGTATTAGGATGTCTTTTTTGTGTTTTGTTAATCTCGTTCTCTTCTTGCGATTTGAATGATGATTCACAGAATTTTCATTTTACCACACTTTCCGTAGTGGAGGCAAGCCTACCCGAATCCTTCCAGCTCAATGAATCCTACACCATTGAAGTGACCTATCTACGACCTGATAGTTGCACTTTTTTTGAAGGTTTTGATGTGGCGATTCCATCTGAAACACAAAGAAATGTAACCGTTATTGGTTCTGTGTTTACGGATGACAATGCATGCACACAGTTGGCAGAAGAAGTTGTAGCCAGCTTTGAATTCAATGTTATCTTTACTGGAACCTACACATTTCGATTTTTTACTGGATTGGACGAATCGGGGGAAGCCACTTTTATGGAATATACTGTGCCTGTGGTAGAAGAAACAAATTGACAAAACCAACAATCCAAAAATGGCCAACATTTGGATCTTGAGGAACTAATACATAATTGTAAAAACGGAAGACGCAAGGCTCAGGCTGAATTATACCGGAAATATTCCGGTATTCTTTTCGGTATTTGCCTTAAATATTCTAGGAATAAAATTGAAGCTGAAGATAATTTACACGATAGCTTCATTACCATTTATGACAAAATTGGGCAGTACAATTTTAAAGGTTCTTTTGAAGGTTGGATTAAGCGAGTAACCATTAACACGGTTCTCCAAAAATATAGAAAAGAGCAATATATGGATGTAGTCTCAGAAAATTTAAGTGAAGAATCCATGGAGCTCGAAACTGATGAACTTGATGTAAGCCTAGCTACATTATTGGGTCACATACAGGAACTTCCCAATAAGTATCGTATCACATTCAACTTATATGTTTTGGATGGGTATAGTCACAAAGAAATCAGTGAGATGTTGGGGACATCAACAGGAACCTCAAAATCGAATTTGGCAAGGGCCAAGATGATTTTGAGAGAAAAAATAAAAAAAGAAAATATAAACATTGCTTAAAGTACTTAAGAATGGGGAAAAAGAATTTAGAGCAATTGTTCAAGGATATTTTTAAGGACTTTCATGAGATTCCGGATGATAAGGTCTGGAAATCGATTGAAGCCTCATTGGACAAAAAAGAAAACAAAAAACGTGTTATTCCAATTTGGTGGCAACTCGGAGGGGTCGCAGCTCTTTTTGCCATTTTGTTTTTTACCATCAATCCCTTTGGGAGTTCCGGTGACTCTGAAAGCAGCATACCCAATGTTGTCGATACGGAGAAAACAGAACAAACCGTACCAGCCACAGATGCTGTAGAGGAGCCAACGGAGCTAGTCGGTACTTCTGAGGAAGCTTCGGATATTAATGGCCAAAAAAATGGCATTGTTGAACCTAGCTTAAACGAGTACCAAAAGAGTGAGGTGGTAGATGCTGATACCACTCCAAAGACTCCTAAACCGTCTCAGGACAAACAAGTGTTTAAATCAAATGATATCAATAGTGTTGCCCGATTGGATGAGGACAATGTGCGTACCAATGAAAACCTATCAGAAGATTCCAGAATATTGACCTCTGAAAAGGAAAAAAGTGAAGTTACCGATGCTGTCGCTTTGGTAGAATCAGATGAGAAAAAAGGACAGGAACCAAATGTTTTGGAAAACAAAACTTCTGAACAAGATTTTGGCAACCAGAAAACCGAAGTAGCACAAGTAGATGTTAGCAAAGAGGATAAAGAACCTGAAGAAGGGAAAAAATCCATTTACGATGCCATTGCTGAAAAAAATGCTGAGACAGATGAGGAGCTTTTGGCAGAAAATAATGAAAGTAAATGGTCTGTGGGCCCTTCTGTAGCACCAGTTTATTTTCAGGGAGCAGGTGAAGGTTCTCCCATTCACTCCAATTTTAGCTCCAACTCTAAGTCTGGAAATGTCAATTTAAGTTATGGGTTGACCGTCTCCTACAATTTAGGAAAACGTCTCAAGGTTAGATCAGGTGTGCATCGAGTGGATTTTGGTTATGATACCAATGAAATTGTATTCTCCTCTTCCTTACAAGGTTCTACTAATGAATTGATTGATAACATTACGTATGCAGAAACCTCCAGAAACCTTGTAGTACAAAGTAGTAAAAGTCTGCCTAGTGAAGCTTCAGCTCAGGCATTTACGGAATTTCAATCCAATGATAGTCCCGCTTTGGACGGTAAAATGGTGCAACAGTTGGGCTATATAGAAGTACCTCTTGAGCTAAATTATGCGCTTATCGACAAAAAATTTGGTGTTGATATCATTGGAGGAGTAAGCTCATTGTTTCTTGTAGATAATACCATTTTATTGGAATCTGAAGAATTGGTCACTGAAGTGGGTGAAGCAAACAATGCAAATTCTGTCAATTTTAGTACCAATGTAGGGGTTGGCCTTAATTATGAAGTGTCTCCAAAAGTTCAATTGAACTTGGAGCCTGTGTTTAAATATCAACTTAATACTTTCTCCGAGACTGCTGGTCCTTTTAGGCCATTTTCTGTAGGTGTTTACAGTGGTGTAAGTTTTAGGTTTTAAATATAAAGAAGTTGGTTAGGAAGATTGTCCCTTTAGACAATCGCTGAGCACCCTGTCCTAAAAAGATGGGGTGTTTTTTTGTGCTAAAACTAAGTGCATCAAAATTTTAGTAATTTCAACCAGAACTTAACCGCAAAAAATTGAAAACCGATCAATTTGAGGATATTCTGGTCTATTTTTCCAAATCATTGTTGGGTAAGGAAAATGAAGAGGATATTCTCTGGGACCTTGCCAAAAACTGTATTTCCAAGCTAGGATTCGTAGATTGTGTGATCTACCTAGTTGATGAAAAGGGAAAATTCCTAGAACAAAAATCCGCTTATGGCCCGAAGAACCCTAAAGATCAAAAACTTCACAATCCTGTAAAAATTCCAGTGGGCAGCGGAATAACGGGCACGGTTGCTTTGACCGGAGTCGCAGAAATTGTTTCGGATACTTCAATTGACTCCCGTTATATCGTTGATGATGAAGTACGCCTTTCAGAAATATGTGTGCCGATTAGCCATGAGGATGTGATTTATGGCGTAATTGATTGCGAACATCCTGAGAGAGCTTTTTTTACAGAGCAACATCTTAAGATGCTTTCGGTTATAGCTTCCATTTGCGGTATAAAAATAAAAAGTGTTCGCGCCAATGCGGCCCTAATCGAAAAACAAGAAAAACTTCTCAAGATAAAAGAGGAGATGGTGGAGTTAAAGCTTAAGGCCCTAAACTCACAGCTTCATCCCCATTTTGTGTTTAACGTCATTAATGCCATCCAATATTTTGTGACTTCAGAGGATAAAAAATCGGCATTGAATTATCTTTCCATCTTTGGAAAATTACTGCGTTACAACTTGAAATACCTTGAGCAGGATACGGTTCCCCTAAACGATGAAATTGAGATGGTTGGTTGGTATCTGAAACTACAGAAACTCAGGTATGATGAAAATTTTACCTATGAAATTTCAATGGATGGGAATTTCAAAAATTTAAATGCTGTAATCCCCGCCTCAATTTTGCTTACTCTACTGGAAAACCTAATTGAATACGCCATCTACAACCAACACAAAAATGAAAAACTAGTCATAACTTTTCACGTTTCTTCCTTGCATGTGAATGTTAACATTCAATACGTCCACGATGCTATAATTTCGGCAATCGGGTATAGCCCTAATTATAGAAAACAGATAATGAAATGGGAAGACCAAATTGACTTGCTGAATGCCGCCAAAAATTATGGGATTGACAAAAAAATCTCCTCTTCTACAAACCAAAAACAACACTTGGGAGAAATTACGGTCAAGCTTCCCAATTTAAGTTCAATCTAGCTATTTTTCATTTGTAGCTCATTCAATATCACCTGTCTCACTTCTTCCCTTAATGTTGTTTTATCTTCTTCCCCTAGCATTTCGGTTGGAAAAAAATAGTGCACTTTCGCACGCATCCTCCCTGGCCCTCCACTTAAGAATGTGAAGGAAAAGCGCTGCTTGTTATCATAAAAAGTAATTGGCACTACGGGAATGTTATGGGCAATGGCCATCTTAAACGCTCCATCTTTGAATACATCCAAAACAACCCTCTCATCCGGGACACCGCCCTCTGGAAAAATACAGATACTCAACCCTTTATCTAACCTTCGCTGGGCTCTTCGATATACCCCTGTCCTGCTTTTTACGTCTTCCCTATCCACCATGATGCAAACTCGCTTATAGAAAAAACCAAATACGGGAATTTTCACCAGTTCCCTCTTCCCAACAAAAACAAAGGGGTTTTTGCTAACCAATAGCATCGACATTATATCCAACATACTGGTATGGTTGGCAACCAGCATGTAACTCATTCCCTTTTCAAACCTTTCTTCGTATTCTATCCTAGGTACACAGCCCATACCATACATTATGGGTCTGGCCCAAAAATTCCGGGCCAACCAAAAAAATTGAGGGTACGTTTTTTCAGAGAAAGTCGTAATCAACAAAAGGGGAAGAAAAATAAAAATAAGAAGGGCCACCAGAAAATAGAACCATATCCTATATAAAACATGACCTATATTTTTAAGTAGTTGCAGCACTGGTTTCAAATGTAATGATAACACCAATATGTTTCGAATTCTTTTACCTTTGTCGCTTCATATATTGAAAGCATGGCGCGAATCTTAACTGGTATCCAGAGTACGGGAACACCACATTTGGGTAATATTTTGGGAGCAATTATGCCAGCCATTCACATGGCGCAAGACCCAGGCAATCAGTCCTTTTTATTTATAGCGGATATGCATTCGCTAACACAGATTAAAGACGGGGAAGAACTTCGAAATAACACCTATGCAACCGCTGCGGCATGGCTTGCCTTTGGATTGGATATCGAGGATACTGTCTTTTACAGGCAAAGCGATGTGCCTCAAGTTACTGAGCTGGCATGGTATCTTAACTGTTTTTTTCCTTACCAGCGACTTACATTAGCACATTCATTTAAGGACAAGGCGGACCGACTGGAAGATGTAAACGCTGGTCTTTTTAACTATCCCATGTTGATGGCGGCTGATATTTTATTATACGATGCGCATATTGTTCCCGTGGGCAAAGACCAACTCCAGCATTTGGAAATGACCCGTGATGTAGCTTCCCGTTTTCATGCTAAAATGGGAGAGACCTTTGTAATGCCGGAGGCAAAAGTTCAGGAAGAAACCATGTATGTGCCAGGTACAGATGGACAAAAAATGAGCAAAAGCAAAGGGAACATTATCGATATTTTCCAAACCGATAAAAAATTACGGAAACAGGTTATGGGCATTGTTACCGACAGTACGCCGATGGAAGACCCAAAAGACCCCTCAAATGATAACGTTTTTGCGCTTTATAAACTATTGGCATCCGAGGAACAGATAGATGAAATGAGTGCAAATTACTTAGCTGGAAATTATGGCTATGGGCATGCTAAGCAAGCACTGTATGACGTAATTCTTACCAAGTTTGAAGAACCCAGGGAAAAGTTTGCCTATTATATGGACCATTTGGACGAGATTGACCACGCCTTGGCCCTAGGTGCGGAAAAAGCCAAAGATGTAGCCAACGAAGTATTGCATAGAGTAAGGCAAAAAGTGGGGTATTAAATAGCCTCAAATATTTTTCCTGGCCATGTTCTGATGGCTCCTTTCATTTCCATCCCCAATAAAGTTGAAGAGGCCTTAAAAATGGGTAGTTGACAGTCAAATGCCAAAGCATCCAACTGCTTTTTTCCATTCTTTTGTAAATAATCGTAAATGGATTGTTCAATGGCATCCAATTCTACAAAGAGTCTTTTTTGCAAGCCTGAAGAGGTTTCTTTTTCCTTCTCTTCCAATTCCCATCCCAAAAAATAGATTAGCTCAGCAGCAGATGTGACCATATGTGCTTCTTGCTTTTGAATCAATTGGTTACACCCTATACTATACCTATCGGTATATCTGCCAGGTACAGCAAAAACTTCCCGATTATAACTATTAGCGATATCTGCAGTAACCAAACTGCCTCCTTTTTCAGCGGATTCAACAACCAATGTGGCCTCACTTATACCAGCGATAATGCGGTTGCGTTTTAAGAAATTTTCCCTGTCGGGGCTACTTGTGCTCCAAAATTCGGTTACAAATCCTCCATTGGACATTACCTTTTTCACATATTTTAGATGGGCTTTTGGATATATCTGATTGAGGCCATGCGCCAGGCAGCCGATCGTTTGCAAACCATGTTCTATGGCCAACTTTTGAATCGTTATATCGACACCATACGCAAATCCACTCACTATTACCGGATTTAGTGGTGCTATTTCTGAGATAAATTGTTCACAAAATGCCTTGCCATATCCAGTCATATTTCGAGTGCCCACGATACTTAGCACTTTTCTTCCTGCAAAATCGATTGCTCCTTTCTGGAATAAAACAATCGGGGAATCGATACAATGTTTCAATAACCTTGGATAGTTTTCATCTTGGTAATAGCGAACCTTTATGTTTTCCTTTTGGATAAACACGAATTCCTTTTCCGCATTTTTAAGATTACTCGTATTGGAAAGTTCTTTTAGAACTGTGACCCCTATTCCAGGTATACGGGAAAGGTGATTTCGTTTGTCCGTAAAAACGGCGCTTGGGCTGCCACAGTGGTTAATGAGCTTTTTGGCCGTAATACTTCCAATATTTCTGCAAGATTGCAAGCGAAGAATTGCAACTAGTTCATTTTCAGTCACTTATTTTTAGATTTGGGATTGTACCGAAAGTACGCCATTTTCAATGTTAATAAAAAGTGATAAGCCATATTTTCCTCCTTTGGTTTTTTTTTAATATTTGCGGAAATGCGAATTGAGGGATACATATCAACCTTGCTTTATGACTACAATTGTGTGGTCGTACCTGGATTCGGTGCTTTTTTAGCCCATACAAAGTCCGCCACCGTTGATACTGCAACCAACAGATTAACTCCCCCCATCAAAACGATTTCCTTTAATTCCCAATTGAATAAGAATGATGGCGTGTTGGTTTCGCACATAGCCCAAGAAAAGAAGTTGGACTATGAGTCGCTTTTGGAAGAAGTTGAAAATGTAGGGAGACTTTGGAGAAAGAGAATGGAAAATAGCGAAAGTATTGAGCTTTTCGGTATAGGAAAACTATCCTTGGGTGCGGATAACAAGATACTTTTTGAACCTGAAAACAAAACCAATTTTCTTACCTCTTCTTTTGGCCTGTCTTCCCTTAGCGCAATCCCGATTCAACGTGAAGTCTTGAAGGAGGAAGTTGAAGAGCTTGAAAAGAACATTCCATTTATCATTACCCCTGAACAAAGAGAAAGAGTCTCTTTTCGTCCATGGTTGAAGTACGCCGCAGTAATACTTTTAATGGTTTCGGCTGGATTTACTGGGTTCAGAGCTTATGAAGACTTTCAGAACAAACAGGTTATTGCACAAAAAAATGCGCAGATAGAAGTTTCCCGACTCATTCAAGAGGCCACTTTTTTTAATGGGGAACCTTTGGAGCTACCAGCCGTCAATATCACCTTAAATAAAAAGCAGGTGGGCACACATCATGTTATTGCTGGTGCTTTCAGGATTGAGCAAAACGCTGAGAAAAAGGTAGCAGAGCTCAAGAAAAAAGGATATAGTGCACATTATTTAGGGGTGAATCCATATGGTCTTCACCAAGTGGCTTATGCAAGTTTTGAAAATCCTAAAGAAGCCCTTCGCTTTTTAAGAAATGTGAGAAACAGTGATTCGCCAGATGCCTGGTTGCTATCGGAAAAATAATCTCATTCCCTCTTCAAATAAATTCCAACCACTAATCTATCTTTGCCAAAAAAAGTATGGCACCTAAAAATCCAAAGGACTCGAAAACCGTAATGACCGATATGGTCCTTCCGGGAGAAACCAACCCTTTAAACAATCTATTTGGTGGGGAGTTATTGGCCCGAATGGATAGAGCTGCCAGTATCGCTGCAAGAAGGCACAGCCGAAGAATCACGGTGACGGCCTCCGTAAATCATGTGGCTTTCAATCGAAATGTGCCTTTGGGAAGTGTGGTTACAATCGAAGCAGCACTCTCAAGAGCTTTTAGGACCTCGATGGAGGTTTACATTGATGTGTGGATGGAAGATCGTTTTACCGGTGAACGCTCCAAGGCCAATGAGGCCATCTATACTTTTGTAGCTGTAGATGATACTGGAAAACCCACAGAGGTTCCTGAGATAATTCCTGAAACCGAGTTAGAAAAAGAACGCTACGCTGGAGCGTTGAGAAGAAAACAATTAAGTCTGGTTTTGGCCGCAAAAATGAAACCGCAAGACGCAACAGAACTTAAGGCTCTTTTTACTTCCTAAAAATCAAAATTATCAGGGTCTGGGCCAAACCTTTTCCCTCGGTCCATAGCGTCCAACAATTGTATATCACCTTCTTCCAGCTCGAAGTCGAAAATCTCAGAGTTGGAAATGATTCTTTCCTTTTTTACGGATTTGGGGATGGTCACCACGCCTTTCTGTAAATCCCAGCGTAACACAATCTGGGCAATGGTCTTGCCATATTTTTCGGCCAACTTTTTGAATTCGTCCATCCCAAAAATGTGCCCCTGCATCATGGGAGACCATGCTTCATATTGTATGCCTTTTTCCTGACAAAAATTCAATAAATCCTGTTGCACTAAATAAGGATGAAACTCCATCTGATTAACCATAGGAACCACTTCGGAGTCATTCATTACGTCTTCAAGATGATGTTGTAAAAAGTTGCTGACCCCTATGGCTTTTACTCTTTTCTCTTTGTATAATTTTTCCAAAGCCTTCCAGGTATCCTTGTAGAGGCCTTCTTTCGGCCAATGAATCAAATACAGGTCTAAATAGTCTAAGTCCAATCGTTCTAAACTCTTATCAAATGCCTTTAGAGTAGACTCAAAACCTTGATCGCTGTTCCATACCTTGCTCACTACAAATATGTCCTCCCGATTGACAGAACTATGTTTTATGGCTTTACCAACCCCTCTTTCATTTTTATATATTGCAGCGGTATCTATATGTCTGTAACCGTGTTGTAGAGCTTGGTCAATTGCGCGAATCACCTCGTCACCATCTTTGGAAAGATATACCCCTAAACCAAAATAGGGCATTTTTACGCCGTTGTTTAATTCAAAAGTCCCCTGTAAATCCGTAATTTTTTCCATTTTGCTACAATTGATATATCCATTCCTCAGGATTCAGTCGGTTTGAATCCTGATAGAGATAGAATTTTAATTTTGTACTACCATCAAACCGACTGGTATAAATATCTCCCAAAACATCCTTGGCCGTTACTCTATCTCCCTTCTTTACATATAGTTTAGAGAGATTATAATATGTGCTAATGTAATTTCCATGTTTAATTTGTACTCCTCTGCTTCCTCCGGGTACACTAAGAATCGCAATAACTTCCCCTTCAAAAATGGCCCTGGCCTTACTCCCTTTATCAGTTGTTATGGTAACTCCATTATTCCTATGCTTAATACCCGGATATAGCTTATCACTGTAGAGTCCGTACCCTTGACTTTTTATACCTTTTTCCACCGGCCAAATCAATTTTCCTTTATTGGCCGAAAAGTTTGTGGCAACGATTTTTGCCTCCGGTGTAAGTGCAAATGTCCTTGCACTGGACTTACCCGCTTTTTTGTTTGTGCTTGCAATAGCACTCCTGATTAGACGTTCAATTTCCCTGTCAATTTTTCGAGCTTCCTTGCGCTTTTTATCAATAGCTGCAGTATAACGGGCCTCATTCTGCCGAATACTGGTCAGCAACTCTTTTTGGGAAGCTATCTCTCTAGAAAGTATATTTTTAGCACTCCTGTTTTCTGCCAATAGCTGCTCCTTTACTTTTCGTTGCTCTCCCAAATCTTTGTTCAACTCGGTTAACTCTGAAGTTTTCTTTGCTATTGATTCGCCCTGTTTTTTTCTATGTTGCGCATACTGCTTCATATATTGCAGCCTTTTCAAAGCTTGATAAAAATTGTCTGAAGACAATAGAAACATTAATCGATTGTTTTGGGCTTTGTTTTGATATGATTTTCTAATCATTTTGGCGTAATCTTCCTTTAGCAACTTTAAATCCTCACGGAGTTTACTTATGGTTCTTATGTTAACATTGATTTGTCGGTTTAGGAGATTGGATTGATGGTTGGTAAGCCTTATGAGCTCCTGACGAACGTTTATTTTTTTATCCAAAGCCTCCATCTGATCAATGATGTCACCTTTTTCCCTCCTCTCGGCGAATAAGAGCCTATTAATTTCCTTAATTTCCTTCTGGAGTCGTTCTCTTTTTGCTTCTAGCGCCTTTTGCTCACCAGTTTGGGCATATGAATAAAATGTCATTAAAAGTGTAATGAGCACTAAACAAATCCTGTATGAAGATTTACTTGACATTTTACTTTAATATAATTTCATCGTACCCTTTTGGGATTCTGTACGGGAAATTTAAGCTTTTATCCAATTCTAAGTTTTTAAAACTTAAATCAATCGTTGTTTTGTCCTTATGATCTACGGCAACCACCTTTACCAAATTTGGAAATATCTTTCCTGAAATATCTTGATAGGTATATTCCGCACTTAGAAAACGATTTTCCTTAGGTTGCAGAACTTCCTGGGTAGCTATTTTAAAATGCTTGGGTTCTAATTGAAACAAAAGGGAAAACAAAGCTCTCGCTTTTTTTGGTTCCAGCTCATAATTCCCATCCTCTACTTTCGAATTAAATCTTTCCTTTCTTAAATCGGTAATAGCGTTTCCCAATAATAAGTTTTGGACACTAACAAAGTCGAGTTCTGTCCCTAACAAGTCACTCAAATAGCTAAAATCGCCATCAAAATATTCACCTTGCAGCTTATTGTAAAACGATACTCTCTCCGGGGTAATATGAGCTTTCACCACTCCCAAAGGTGCACTAATCCATATTACTTTGTCTTTTTCCATCCGCAAGCTCACTGAGATTCCTTGGCTCTCTTTCCCATTGGAGTAGTCAATCTTAACCCTACCCCTTAGCGTTTTAAAATCTTCTTGGTTCCCGTAATGGTTAGCAATGATTTTCTTGGTGGAAATAGAGCCATCCACTTCACCCCCTACAATGCTTTTTGTGCTTTTACAGGAAAGAACCATCAGGGGCAATAAAAGAAAAAATACCAATCGTTTCAATGTCATTTCTTTTCTTTTCTTATGAGCCTGGCACTATTTTACTGGAGTATTCATTTGCTTTTTTTTGATTTCCCATAGAAGCAAAAGTATCTGACAGCACCTTGTAGATGCTATTTTTTAAAGAGTCATCATCAAAAATAAAATCCACCGCGGCCTCCAACACTTCGATTCCCTTCTCCTGTTTATTGGTTTTGGTCAATGCCAAACCATAACCGTATTGGAAATAGGGCTGAAGCGGATAAGAATCCATAGCCTCTTTGGCGACTTTCTGCAACGTATTGAAGTCTGAATTGGAAATGAGCACAGCAATACGCTTTCTAAAAGACTCGACAGGGCTTTCACTTATTGTAGCTTTCTCTACTATCTGAGTTTTTCTAACCTCATTCCTTTGAAGGGAGTCTTCTATCTTTTGTTTCAAACTATTGGTAGAGGTGGTTTCTGGCAGGTTAGCCAGTAAGCGCAATGCTTCCTCATATTTTCTTTTCTGAAAATATATGTTGGCCAAATTCTCTTTTAGAATTGTATTGGAAAGTGGCAATATATCAGCAAAGGCGTCAATGGTATTTCCCTGCCTATCCATAATGGAAACAAAATGCTCCAAATACCAATAATTGTTCGGTGCTTTTTCCAGAGCCAGAACGGCGTAGCCTTGGGCGAGATTATATTTTCCATCCAAATAGTATGCTCGTGCCAATTCATAATCAACCACCTCATTTTCAGGTTGGAGGTTTTTACATTCCAACAACTTTTCCACAGCCCTGTCGTAGTTTTGAATTCCTTTTTGTTTTAGAGCTTCGAAAAACAAGCTTTGGAATTCATCGGTATATTCTTCTAAAAAAAGTTCAGCGCTTTCCTCCTTCTGGCTCAAAATGCCCAAGGGTATACAAAAAACCAATAAAGCCCAGCATATCTTCCTCATCCTATTATATATTGTTCTGTATACTTAAAAAAATCACCTCATTTCTGAATAGTCTCCAAGACTTACCGTTTCGAACTTACCGTCAAAAACAACATAATTGCCAATCATGGCATTATCCAAATTCGCATTGGATATTTTACTCTCACTTTGGATTATACTGTTTTTAATTGTTGAATTTTCCAATTGCGTATTTGAACCTATGGAAACGTAGGGTCCAACCGTGGTATTTTTTATTACAACCCCTTTACCTATGTAACAAGGTTCGATAATATTTGCATTTTCCAAAGTAATATCGGAAGAAACCAGGTTCTCTCCATCCTGCTCTAAAAAGCCCAGCATTCTCTGGTTCGTTTCCACGGTCACATTTTTATTGCCGCAGTCCATCCATTCATCCACCTTACCTGGCACAAACTTCATGCCTTTATCCATCATTCGCTTTATACCGTCGTTAATTTGATATTCACCGCCATGCATTACATTATTATCCAATACATACTGAAGCTCGTCCTTTAGCACCCCCACGTCCTTGAAATAATATATTCCAATAACGGCCAAATCAGAAACAAATTCCTTTGGTTTCTCCACCAACTCAACAATTTGATTCTCCTCGCTTAATTTAACAACGCCATATGCTTCGGGGCTATCCACTTGCTTTACCCAAATAACACTATCCGCAGATTTATCCAAATCAAAATCAGCACGTATCAAGGTGTCAGCATAAGCGATTACTGCCGGACCACTCAGTGATTCTTTAGCACTCATTATGGCATGACCTGTTCCCAAAGGTTGGTCTTGCCGATAAATTGACCCTTTCGCCCCCAAACTTTTGGCCAATTCTTTAAGGCTTTCCACAACATCATCACCAAAAAAGGCTGGGTCTCCTAAAATAAAGGCTACTTCCTCTATAGGTTCTCCCAAAACCTTTGCAATATCACTTACCAAACGGTGCACAATGGGTTTCCCAGCCACCGGAATCAATGGTTTGGGAATCGTTAGTGTATGCGGTCTAAGTCGGGATCCTCTCCCGGCCATAGGGACTATAATCTTCATCTGTTAATAGTATAACGTGCTTAGTATTTGTTTTTATTGTGTTCCAGTACTCCCAAATCCACCCGAACCCCGAACCGTTTCGGTCAACTGTTCGACTTCCTCCCATTCTGCCCTTTCATGCTTGGCAATTATCATTTGGGCAATACGTTCCCCATCATTGATAATAAAATCCTCATTGGAAAGATTGACCAAAATGACACCAACTTCACCCCGATAATCTGCATCGATGGTTCCCGGTGCATTTAAAACCGTAATCCCCTTTTTGGCAGCCAAACCGCTCCTTGGACGCACCTGTGCTTCTATACCCACAGGCAATTCCATAAAAATACCGGTTGGAACAATTTTTCTCCCTAGCGGCTTCAAAACAATGGGCGCATCCAAATTGGCTCTTAAATCCATTCCCGCGGAAGCCAATGTTTCATAGTGGGGTAAACTATGTTTTGAGGAGTTGATTACTCTTATCTTCATTCCTTATTCTACTTCTATTTCACGTTCATTCAATGCTTGTATATGTCTGGCATTGGAACCTTCAATTTTCAAAATTCTTTTTACCTGCTCAGGAGACGCTTCCAGGATACTTTTTGTTACATACCAACGTACGGTTTCGGAATAAGGAGGAGTCGTCAAAGAGCCCTTATAATGATAGTAGTGACTTAAGGGCGCTTGATTTTTTTCCATTAGTAAATCGGTCACTTTTACCTCCCCTAATCCAACCTTTTTTGATTCGTCCTCATGTTCCGGCACGGCGTTTAAAACCTCTTCAATAAAAGCATTCTTTTCCCCCATTTTAAAAAGAAACCCTATCACCAAAAATTCCTTTTCCTCACCTTCAGGCTGTCCATGAAGGGTGTTTACTACGTGCATTTCCATGGGATAGGTAATCCCGTCCACCAAATGCTCAGAAGGTGTGTGGAAATGGGCTTGAACAAAGTCGAAGGTTTCGTCATCCACGGTAATGGTGCTTCCTGGTTTAAAATCTACCTGGACAGTATGCCCCAAGTTTTCAACTTCATTCACCTCATCTTTAAAGTTTAGGGTGATGTTATGTCCAATGTTCGTAGTATCCTTAAAGGATAATATATTAATTGGAGATTGCGCATGGCAGATGGAGCCATCTTCATGGACATAAGCCAGCTCTGGAAGAATTGCCGGTTTTTCCTCTTGCGCCGATTCACTTTCCTTCTTTTGAACGCAGGAACTTAACATCAAAACGGATAATACAAATATGATTCTTGCGGTCGCTCGCATCTATGAAGTTTTGGATGTGGATTGAAAAATTGCGCGAAGATTTTCTCCTTCCAACTTGTACACTAACCCCAAAAATAACAAAAGTAGTGCCCCTCCGGCTATTAAATTTCGGTTAAAAACATAAAAGGATAAGGCCGAAAACAGAATGGACAATCCTAAATAGAACGTAATCTTTCGCATATTATATGGAATGGGATAGTGTTTCCTTCCAAAAGAATAGGAAAGAATCATCATACTGGCATATGCAATTAAGGTGGCAAGGGCCGACGCCATGTACCCAATTTTTGGGATAAAAATAAAATTGATCGCTAAAGTAGCCAGAGCACCAACGGATGAGATATAGGCTCCATACTTCGTTCTATCCGTAATCTTATACCAAACGGAAAGGTTATGGTAAATCCCGAGGCAAAGGCTCCCCAACAAAATAATCGGTACTACCTCCAGAGCTTCCCAATACACCGAATTGCGAATTAAAAGTTTTGCCAGAACATCAATAAAAACAACTACTCCCAATAGGATAACACTACCCAAAATGACGAAATAGTTGGTAATCTGGGCATACGTTTTTTGTGGGTTTTCCTTGTTGGCGTGACTGAAGAAAAATGGTTCCACTCCCATTCGAAAAGCAGTCCCGAAGAGTGTCATAAACAAAGCCAGTTTATAGCATGCCCCATATTTTCCAACTTCTGCCTCCGCAATATTCTCCGGCAATAATTCCGTAAGTAAAATCTTGTCCAAGACTTCATTTATAGTAAAAGCTATGCCTGCAATGAGAATGGGGCCTGCGTATTTGAGCATTTGTTTCCAAAGGGAAATGTCAAAGTGAAATTTAACCCTGAAATAGGTAGGTAAAAGAAACACCAATGTAATTCCACTGGCTATGATATTGGAAATAAAAATGTACTGGATTTCCCAACCTTCTCTGTATAATGATGCCATAAACCCTTCTCCATTCTGTTGTGACACACTAGGCAGCACCAATAAGAAAAACACATTAAAGCCTAAATTTATGGCCACATTGACTACCTTAAGTAAACCATACTTCATGGGCTTTTCATTAGCCCTTAATAATGCGAATGGGATAATTACCAAGGCATCCAAAACCAATATATAGGTAGTGAACCGAATGTACTCTGCATCAATATTGGTGAAATCCGCAAGCCATCCCTTAATGGTCAATGCCACAATTAAAAACAATAGAGAAGAACCCAAAAGGGAAAGCAGTGCCGTTGACACCACATTCTCTTTGTCCTTATTCTTGTTGTAAAACCTAAAAAAAGTAGTCTCCATTCCATAGGCCAGGAATACGTTGAATATCGCAATCCATGCATAAATATTGGTGTATTGCCCATAGCCTGAAGCATTCTCAAAAATTGAAGTATAGAGGGGAAGCAAAAAAAACGAAATGACCCTGGGCAGCACCGTGGCCAATCCATAAATAAAGGTTTGCTTAAAGAGCTTTTTTAACGGATTCAACTAGGATTGGTTTAACCCTACGCAAGTTACACAAAACCTTGAAGTTGTTATGCAACTAACGGACGGAGTATAGATTCGCCCAAATTCCAAAAAAACAGATTCAAATAATTGCTATCTTAAGTGTCAAACTGAAAGACCAATGAAAACTATCCATACCCTTTTCTCTTTACTTCTCATAAGCTTTTTCATATTGACTGGCTGTCAAGAAAAAAAGAAGGAAGAAACGAAAGTTACTGAGAGGCCCAACATTATTTTTATTATGTCGGATGACCATGCCTATCAGGCGATTAGCGCCTACGACAATCGATTAATTCAAACTCCAAATATTGACCGTATAGGAAAAGAGGGTATTGTTTTTACCAATGCTTGTGTGTCCAATTCCATTTGTGCCCCGTCTAGAGCGACCATCTTGACTGGAAAACACACGCATATCAACGGTAAAGTGGATAACCAAATGCCTTTCGATACCACCCAAGTCACTTTTCCGCAGATTTTTCAGAAAGCTGGATATCAAACGGCTATGTTCGGAAAACTCCATTTTGGCAATAATCCAAAAGGGGTGGATGAATTCATGATTCTTCCCGGTCAAGGTTCATATATCAACCCCGATTTTATAACCAAGACAGGAGATACAACCCGAATAGAGGGGTATGTTACGGATGTTATTACCGATTTGACATTGGATTGGCTGGACAAAAAAAGAGATACCGTTAAACCCTTTATGCTCATGTATCTGCACAAAGCGCCGCATAGACCTTGGTGGCCTAGACCCGATAAATTCAAAGAATTTTTGGGTAAAGAGTTTCCAGAACCCGAATCTCTATTTGATGATTATGAGAATAGAGGAACGGCCGCAAGAACAGCGGAAATGAACTTGCTTACTGATATGATGTACAATCATGACAGCAAGATTAGACCAGAGGTTACCGCACGAATGACAAACCTTAGCCCAAAAGTTCGAGAATATGAGGGAGGCTTTGATAATCCCTATACGGCACGAATTACCGAAGCCCAGAAAGCGGCCTATGAACCTATTCTTGATATCATAAACCAAGATTTTGAGGAAAACTGGCCGAACATGACAGAAGAGGAAAAGATGAAATGGAAATACCAAAGGTATATGCAAGATTACTTGGCTTGTGTTTCTTCGGTAGATGATAATATCGGGAGAGTACTAAGCTATTTGGATGAAAACAATCTTTCCGATAATACCATTGTGGTCTACACCTCTGACCAAGGATTTTATCTTGGGGAGCACGGTTGGTTTGACAAGCGATTTATCTACAATGAATCCTTTAAAACACCTTTGTTGGTTCGTTGGCCCAACCAAATTAAGCCTGGAATCACCAATGAGGAAATGGTTCAAAACTTGGATTTTGCCCAGACATTTTTGGATGCCGCGCAAATAGAAGCTCCTGAAGATATGCAGGGTGAAAGTTTAATGCCTCTTTTGACAAGCAATACTACAGAATGGACTCGTGATGCCGTGTACTATCACTACTATGAGTATCCTGCAGTACATCAAGTGAAAAGGCACTATGGAATTGTGACCATCGACTATAAATTAGCCCATTTCTACTATGATGTGGATGAATGGGAATTGTACGACCGTAAGAAAGACCCCCAAGAAATGAACAATGTTTACGATGACCCTGCATACGCGGATGTGGTCAAAGAGTTGAAGGTAAAATTGGACGAATTACGGGTGCAATACAAAGATTCGGATGAGTTGAACCAAGAGTATATTGAAATCCACAAGGCCAATAATATTGATTCGCCTCTGAATAAGTCATAATTTCTTTAAAGATTGCCTGCAGTATCCAATCGTTTCATTGCAATTATGGCGAGAATAGGGGCGATTAACAAAAATATTCCGCCAAGAGCATATGCAGAGCCTGGAAAATAAAAAGTGGTTTCCGGACGGATAAAATAATAGAACACCGGGGCAAATACCAATTGACCCAAAATAGCGGTGATACTAACCAAACTAGTTATTGAGCCTTGAAGAATACCCTGTTCTTTTTCCGAAACCTGGTTTGAAATGATTCCTTGTACCGTAGGACCCGCAATTCCACCAAGTGCATACGGAATTAAAAAGGCATATAGCATCCACGGCTCATCCGCTTGTGAGAATAAAAACATGCCCAATGTCCAAAGGAGAAAGCCTATGGTAACCACTTTGCGTTTTCCGAACCATTCCACAGCCTTTCCTACCAAAAAGCCCTGTACAAAAGCTACCAACAATCCTACAACAACTAAAGAAACCCCTATTTGCTTCGGGCTCCATTGAAACAATTCAATACAATAATATGACCATACAGAGGGCAAGGCTTGCCCGGCCAAATTGGCCATGAAAAAGGCAAATATTAACAGCAGTACCCCTTTGTATTTGCGCAAAGCCACCAAAGAAACGCCTGGTATCATTTTCTTTTTGTCAATGGGTCTTCTCTTTTCTTCGGATAAGGATTCAGGAACCAAAAAATACCCAAAAAGGAAGTTCGCAAAGGTCAAGCCTGCAGCAATATAGAAGGGTAATCGAATATTGATATCGCCGAAGAAACCTCCAATACCTGGACCAATTATAAATCCTAATCCGAAGGCCGCCCCGATTAAACCAAAGTTTTTGGCTTTTTCCTCAATCGTGCTGATATCGGCTATGTAAGCTGTTGCAACAGTAACACTGGCACCAGTAATTCCAGCTAAGAATCGTCCAACAAAAAGCCAAGCAATGGTGGGCGCCCAAGCGTGAACCAAATAGTCAAAACTCAATCCAAGAAGGGATAACAGAAGAATAGGCTTGCGACCATACCTATCTGAAATCTCTCCCATAACCGGAGAAAACAAAAACTGCATTCCGGCAAAAGCGGTTGTCAACCACATCCCGTAAATGACCGCCATATGATTTCCTTCGCCGGTCAATTGCATGATAAATTCTGGGATGATGGGCGCAATGATTCCAATACCAATAACATCTACCAAAATGGTGATGAAAATAAAAAGTAATGCGGTCTTTTTGGATTTCACTGGAATCTGGTTTTTACACATTAAAAAGCCCCACTAACTAGTGAGGCTTATATGTTGTTTCGTTGAACAAATTTTTTAGTTGTTCAATGCTTCAGCCCCACCAACAATCTCAAGGATTTCATTGGTAATGGCCGCTTGTCTTGCTTTATTATAGGTCAACTTCAATTGATCTCTTAATGCCGTTGCGTTGTCCGTTGCTTTGTGCATCGCTGTCATACGCGCGCCATGTTCACTAGCAAAAGAATCTCGAATAGCTTTGTAAAGTTGAGTTTTCAACGACTTTGGAATCAACTGCTCTACAATTTTTGCCTTTTCTGGTTCAAAAATATAATCCCCAGTATTCTGGTCCTCTCCCTCAATTGGAACAATGGGCAAGAATTGCTCCGTCATCACGATTTGCGTAGCAGCATTTTTGAACTTGTTGTACACCAATTCAATCTTGTCGTACTCCCCTGCAGTAAATTGGCTCATCAACTCCTCGGCTATTTCGGCTACGGCTTCAAAAGTCAAGTTGTCAAAAATCTGACTTTGGTTGCCGATAACATTGGATTTTTTACCCAATCCATCATTCGCCTTTTTCCCTATGGCCAAGAAATCCACTTGCTTCCCGGCGTAAGTATCATTGACCAAAACCGCACATTGCTTCAAAATATTGGAATTAAAAGCACCACAAAGTCCTCTGTTGGATGTAATGGCTACTACCAAAACCTTATTGACTTCGCGATTGTCAGCAAACTTGCTTCCCGCGTCGCCGTCCAAACTAGCACTTAGACTTTGCAAAAGTTCGGTCAACTTGTTGGCATACGGACGCATTGCCGTAATGGCATCCTGAGCTTTTTTCAACTTTGCGGCAGATACCATTTTCATGGCACTGGTTATCTGCATGGTTGATGAAACCGAGGAAATCCTATTTCGTATTTCTTTTAAGTTTGCCATTTCTCAGTTATGAGTTAAAAAGCGCTGAGTCATGAGTTTTTTAGTATGGCTACTAAAATTCTTATTAACTCTTCACAATTGTTCATCATTTCTTCTGGTACTTTTCTTCCAGTAGCGTTTAAAATTTCCAACCAATATTTGGTTTCATCAGCTTCTTTAAGGGCAATACCAAACTTATATCTAAAATCCTTTGTGCTTACACCTCTTTGAGCTTCTCAGGTATTGACTCCAATACTAGTTCCGCTTCTTAGCAATTGGGATGCTAACTCAAAGTCTTTTTTCTCTTTTAGTTCATCACAGTACTTCACAATATCACAAGCAAATTGAAAACTTTTAATCCTAATTGGTCTTTCATTCAACTTACTCACAACTCAAGAACTCTTAACTCCTAATTGTATTTAGAAGAAAGGTCCTTACAAACCGCAGTCAAGGTTTCCGTTACCTCATCCGTTAACTTTCCAGCTTTCAGGGTATCCAAAACGCCCCTATGCTTTGCATTCATGAATCCGATGAAATCTTTTTCGAATTCTTTTATCTTATCCACAGGCACATCGCGCAACAAGTTTCTGGAGCCAGCAAAAATAATGGCCACCTGATCCTCCACGGTAAATGGGTCATTTTGTGCTTGTTTCAAAATCTCAACGTTTCTACGTCCTTTTTCGATAACGTTCAAAGTAGCGGCATCCAAATCGGAACCGAACTTGGCAAAGGCTTCCAACTCACGGAACTGCGCTTGGTCCAATTTCAATGTACCAGCCACTTTTTTCATGGACTTGATTTGAGCCGAGCCACCCACACGCGACACAGAAATACCTACGTTAATCGCTGGACGGACACCTTGGTTGAACAAATCCTGCTCCAAGAAAATCTGACCATCCGTAATGGAAATTACGTTGGTTGGAATATAGGCAGAAACGTCACCCGCTTGCGTTTCAATGATAGGAAGTGCAGTCAATGACCCGCCACCTTTTACCATTGGCTTAAGTGCATCAGGCAAATCGTTCATATTCTTGGCGATATCGTCATCGGCAATAACCTTAGCAGCACGCTCCAACAATCTTGAGTGCAAGTAGAAAACGTCACCAGGATATGCTTCACGTCCTGGAGGTCTTCTTAAAAGAAGTGAAACCTCACGGTAGGCTACTGCTTGTTTTGATAAATCATCGTAGATAATCAATGCAGGACGACCTGTATCTCTAAAGTATTCTCCAATTGCTGCACCAGCGAAAGGAGCATATACCTGCATAGGAGCGGGGTCTGATGCATTTGCCGCAACAATAGTGGTATAAGCCAAAGCTCCTTTGTCTTCCAAAGTTTTTGCAATGGCAGCAACCGTTGATGCTTTCTGTCCTACTGCAACGTATATACAGTACACAGGCTCACCAGCGTCATAAAACTCTTTCTGGTTTAGAATGGTATCGATACAAACAGTGGTCTTTCCAGTCTGACGGTCACCAATTACCAACTCACGCTGACCTCTACCAATTGGAATCATGGCATCAATCGCCTTAACTCCCGTCTGAAGTGGTTCATTTACAGGTTGACGATAGATTACCCCAGGAGCTTTGCGTTCCAATGGCATTTCGTAAGTTTCACCTGAGATAGCTCCCTTACCATCGATAGGGTTACCTAAAGTATCCACAACACGACCAACAATACCCTCACCCACGTTAATGGAAGCGATGCGCTGTGTTCTTTTTACTGTTGCTCCTTCAGTTATTAACTTAGATGGGCCCAACAATACAACCCCAACGTTATCTTCTTCCAAGTTCAATACGATACCTTCCATACCGCCGTCGAACTCTACCAATTCTCCGTACTGAGCGTTTGAAAGTCCATATACCCGAGCGATACCATCACCTACTTCCAATACAGTTCCGACTTCATCCAAAGATGCTGTAGCTTCAAACCCAGATAATTGCTTTTTTAATATTGCTGATACTTCAGCGGCTTTTACTCCTGCCATTTTTAAAGACTATTTGTAAATTCTCTTTTTAATCCGTTCAATTTATTCGAGATGCTGGCATCATACTGCAAATCTCCCACGCGCAATACGAATCCCCCTAAGATGCTTTCATCTATTTTATTCTCGATAGTGACCTTTTTCCCAGTCATTTTAGTCACTTCTGCCAATATTTTCTTTTCAAGAGCAGCGGTCAATGGTACTGCGGAAGTAACATACGCTACATCCTCCCCTTTCATCTGCTCATATTGAATAATGTATTTCAAGGCTACTTCCCTGAGCAAATCAACTCTTTTATTATCCGTTAAAATTCCCAATAAACCTTTGGTTATCTCACTACAGTCTTTGAAAATTTCATTGAGGATATTCTTTTTATCCGCATTCTTTACCACAGGGTTTCCCAAAAGCATAGCCAATTCCTGGTTTTCTGCAAGAGTATCCTTGATAAGGCGCATGTCTTTTTCAACCTTATCTGCAGACTTTTTCTCTACTGCGAAATCAAGGGTCGCTTTTGCGTAACGTATGGCAGCTCTTCCTTCGTTCATAGCGGTTATTAGTTCAATTTGACATCGCCCAACATATCATCAACCAACTTCTGTTGCTTCTTTTTGTCGGACAATTCATTTTTAATCACTTTCTCGGCAATATCAATGGAAAGGGAAGCTACCTGTGCCTTGATATCAGCAACGGCTGCTTTCTTTTCGCTTTCGATAGTAGCTTGGGCTTGTTTAACCAATTTATCGCCTTCAATCTGAGCTTGTTCCTTGGCATCGGCTACAATCTTATCTTTGATTTCGCGTGCCTCCTTCAACATGGCTTCTCTTTCTGCTCTGGCCTCTTTTAGAAGTTTCTCACTATCCGCAGTTACATTTTGCATTTCCTTTTTGGCATCTTCCGCCGCATCCAATGCATTTTTAATGCCTTCTTCGCGATCATTGATTGCGTTTAGGATAGGTTTCCATGCGAACTTCCACAAAAGGAACAACAACAATCCAAACAATAAAGTTTGCCAGAAAAACAATCCTAACGAAAACTCCTCTAATAACTTTGCCATAATTACTTTCTAATTTGTGTACATTTTAAACTAAGCAAGGGCTGCAACCAATCGTTACAGCCGTTTGCTTTAGATGTTTTGATTATACTGCGAAAAGTGCAGCGAAACCAATACCTTCAATCAACGCTGCTGCAATCAACATCGCTGTTTGGATTTTTCCGTAAGCTTCAGGCTGACGTGCAATAGCCTCCATAGCAGAACCACCGATTCTACCAATACCAAGACCAACACCGATAACTACTAAACCTGCACCTACCATTACTGGAATTTCCATATCTATCTAGTTTAAAAATTAAATATTCAATATTTGGATTCCTGCAAAAGCAGGAATAACATTCTTATTATTGATGGGCTACTTCAGCCTCATGTTCATGATCGTGCTCATGTTCTTCAGAAGCAAATCCAAAGTACAATGCACTCAACATGGTGAAAATATATGCTTGTAGCAATGCTACCAATACCTCGATCAAAGAAATGGCAAAAGCCAGTCCAAAAGATAATGGGCTACCAATCCAACTTTTAAAAATGAACATCAAACCAATCAAGCTCATTAATACAATGTGGCCTGCCTGCATATTGGCATACAAACGAATCAATAGTGAGAAGGGTTTAATAATCAGTCCCAACAATTCAATAGGGACCAAAATGATGTACAAGGGTATTTTCCCGTACCAAGGCAATGACTTCCCTAGAGGGTCAAACTGGTGCATCCAGTAATCCTTGGTTCCCGTAAAATTGGTTATCACGAACGTCATCAAAGCCAAAGAAACCGTGATTGCAATGTTTCCGGTAACGTTTATTCCCAGTGGGGTCAATCCGAAAATGTTCAAGAACCAGATAAAGAAAAATATGGTCAATAGAAAAGGCATATATTTTTTGTATCGCTTTTCTCCAATATTTGGTCTGGCTATGTCGTCACGAATGTAAAGCACGATAGGTTCAAAGAAACGACCTGCTCCCTTAGGGATTCCATTGTTTTTAGCATATGATCTTGCCAAGCTAGAGAACAACCATAACATCAGCAATCCGGTCACAATAATCATGACCACATTCTTTGTAATTGAAAAATCCAAGGGTTTAACATTGGTAGCATGATGGTCTCCATCATAATGAATAGTTCCCTCAGCATCAGTCTTATAGATCTTGCTATGATATAGCTTGTAGTAGTTGCCATCAACCTCAGCCAAAGTTTCCCCATGATGGAATTTCGATGATGAGAAAACCTTTAATCCATCGTCCCACAACATAACCGGTAATGGAAATCCAACATACTTGTGTTCGCCATTTTCCTTGGTGTAGGAAAACAGTGAAAAGTCGTGTGAATCCTGAAGGTGGTGGGAGATGTATTCTTTTATTTCGGTCTTGAGGTCTTTACCGTGACCATCGGACTCGTTTTCTTTTTCACCTGCAAAAGTGAACTGACCTAAAAACAGTGCTGTTGCAACGAGTATTCCCTTGAAAAAAGTTTTTTGCATTTCGCTCAAAATATCGGTCTCTCAAAAATCGGTGCAAATGTAATTCTTTCTTACAAAAAGAAAAAAGCTTTCAGGCTTTTATTTTTAAGGATTTTAAGGGTTAAATTATTTGGAGTCGACTTCTAAATTTTTGAGCATTTTTGAGGTGTAAAATGTCTCCAAAAAAAGTGCAACGGCGTAGGGTATAAAAAAAGCGCCAAATTCGAGGCCGGACATATCTCCATCCGCCTTGTAGGCAGGATAAAACAAAAGAAAGAAAAACAGAAACTTCAGCAAACTGCCTCCCATAAACAAAAACCCGATTTGGTTTTTTAGTTTTTGTCTGAACTTAAACAACAAAACGAAGATAATTGCCGCCAAAAGTCCATTGACGACATAGGACCGCACTATCAAGTTGTCCAAAACCGGTAACTCTCTTGCCGACAGCACCAAAATGTGCAATCCAAAGGTAATGAGTAACAAAACAACTAGAAGCGCTAAAAATTGGAGTGGAAAATTTAGCTTGGGCATCAATATTTAATTCGTTTTAGTTGTTGCAAAACTACCCAAATAGAAATTGCCACTCCCAATAAAGTGGCAATTACCGTAAAAATATTCTTTTCGTTGTGGTAATGCGCATCCAACCATTTTCCGCCTTTAACGGCCAAAAAGATAATGGCGCCCATTTCAAAAGCAATGCCAGAAAGCATCGCAGCATTCTTAAAATTGTTTTTCTTCTTAGGAGACTTTTGCTGGTTCATTAGTCTTGGTAGACTGTAGTTTGCTTGCAGTCGCAGTAGAAGTCGATGTAGCGGTAGAAGTAATCGCTCCTTTGCCCATGGTACATGATGCATTGAAAGTAGCTCCTGGTTCCACGGCCAGTTTGGAAACGCTCACATTACCTTCTATTGTTGCTGAAGCTTTTAAAGAAAGCAAATCGCTTACATTCAATTCACCATTGAATTTCCCTTCAATATCAGCATTTACACATTCTACTTTTCCATTGATATAGCCATCTTTTCCAATGACCACTTTTCCTGAAGTCTTTACATTTCCTTCCAATTTGCCATCGATTCTAAAATCGGCTTCGGAAGTAATATTACCTTTTATCTTGGTATTCTTTTCAATTCTGTTGGGTTGTCCGCCAAATTCTGTCATAGGTCTTGGTTTTTTGTTGTCTGAAAACATTGTGTTCTAGGGTTATGGGGTTAACATTTGTTCTTTGTATGATTCTAAATTTTTATGGATTTGGATGACTTTGTAATTATCGGATAAAACTACAAAATTCTCCTCTTGGATTCGGTAGTCACGGTTCTTTTTTATAAGCTCCACAAAGCCCAATGCAAATTCTTGTGATTTAAAGCCATGCACAACTACGAACTGATCCTCAAGATTATAGATGTCCTTTGAAATAACATTCTTGTATTTCAAGTCCTCGACTACTTCTTCCAATCGTTTCTTTAAGGCTAACGCCTTTTCATTGTCTCTTATTTTATACGGAAAGACAACTTTCCAATTTCCTGCTCCTCTAGAGCCAACTTCTTTAGAAAATTCCTTGCTTGCCATTTTGGGGAGCTGTTCTTTCACCATGATTTCTGCTCGTTTTCCTTCCACATTGTTGGGGTAGGTAAGTGCCACATAATTCAAGGCCTCCTTAAAAGGTTCAAACCCCTGAAGGCGACCGATGGCATTTGCTTTCAACATTTCGAATTTTGGAACAATAGGGTCTCCCGTAAAACGGTCAATATATTCTTGGCTTTGCGTAATTACCTGCAAAAACTCCTGCCTTTGATACGATTTAAAGAGTTGGGAATACCTAGCATCTGGACTGTCCGTATCGCCTGCCAACACAGCCTGTGGATTCAACAATATTTCCGCATAGCGCGTATCTGCATGATTGGTAATGATATTCTGCCTCATAGATGCCGCCAATGGACTGCCGGACTCTTCGTAAATTTTATATAGGTTGTATTTGGAGGGTAAAATCAAGCGCTCCTCTGGGTCTGATTTCAAAACATCTTCCAGTTTTCCTGCAGCTAAAAGATTTTCCTTGAACTTTTCCTTATAAATAAGACCCAATTGATAGTTGGCAAAATTCTCCTCTTTTCGAAGACTGTCAATTACAGCAATATCCGTGGGAACTCTGGAAAGGTAGAAGTCCAAATCATATTTTTGGTCAGGTGTCAAGTCCTCAGGAGATTCCCCATTTGCTAGAGCATCAGTCCCCGTTGCTTCAGATGGCAAGGTTCGATTTTTGTTGCTCCAGCGCCAATCGTCTTCCAAGGCCCTGTTGCCCCAACGGGTTTTAAAATCGTTCTTACCGTACCCTAAGCTGGTAATATTGTAAAAGTAAAACTTGCCCTTGTTTGCCTTTCCTCCCTGCGATTCGCCGAAGGCCGCAAAACCAGCTGTAGTTCTTTTCAATTCCTTTTCAGCTTCTGCTTCGTCCTTTCGCTTTAATTCAGCAATGTAATCCTCAAAATACGCTTTACGTTCAGCCTCTGGCATACTGTAGATAGTAATCACACTGTCGGCATATTGGGCAATGTCTTCATATTTTATAACATCTTCCAAGTTGTCCAACTTCTTTTTTATTCTTCGATACTTGCGTGTCTTTTCGTTCAAGTTGGTCAAGGTACTATCGTAATACGCCCCTGCTGTTCTGTAATTGTTTTCATCAAAATAATAATCCGCCAAGCTCTGATAGTTGAGCGAACTTAGTTTTTGGTCCCCTTGATTGGCTTTTAGGGATTTATTATAGTAAGCCAGGGCCAAACTATCAGATTCAGTCGCTAAATGAAATTGAGCCACTTCTCTATAAATCTTATCCAAGAAAGGACGGTTTTCCCGATTCTCTTCCAAGTCTGTCAGGTATTCCAATAAATCCTCCTGATTTCCATCCGTGATTTCCGTATTCTGGATTTTCTTCAAGTGCGCATTAATCATGTACCCTCTGGGAGACTTTCGATTTAAATCGATGACCTTATTAAAAGCGTAATTAGCACTGTCTTTATGTCCCAATTGATTGAACAACTGACCGATGATAAAAAGATATCTTCCTTTTTCGGGGTTTTTTTTAGTATAAGCTTGAGCAATTTTCAGCTTTTGTATTGCCGTGTCTGGAACCTTGAGATTGATATAGCATTGGGCCAAAACCGCGCTGGCATCCGCATATTCTTGATCTCGTAAATCTTCGTACCTGAATAGTCGCTTTAAATTTTTGATCGCCAACTCTGGATTATCCAATCGCATGTGGGTCTTCTCTCGCCAAATTCGTGCTTCGTTCAGTTTGTCACTTGCCACATATTTACGAAGAATGTAGTTGAAAGACTCCAACGCAGGAATATAGCGTTGATCAAAATATCGCGCCTTCCCTAAGAGCAAAAAGGCTTCATCAATTTGCGGATTGCGTTCCCGATCCTTGATATCCATGCTATGTTTCTGGATGGCTTTGGTGGCTTTTTCTTCGGCAATTTCAAAATTGGGATTGTTATTTTCCGAATCCAGCTTCACCTCATCGGTTACCTCCAAACGCTCTACAGGAAGCACTTCCCAAAAGTCATCTCTATAATTGGCATTGAGTTCTTCACGACCAACTTCAAAGGCAAGATTACCATTGTACAAGGTGTTGTACTTGGTATTTAATGCATGCCAATTTCGGTTGATGAGCTTATCTTTTTTGACCGAACAAGAGTTCAGTATCGCCCCAACCAAAAAAAGTGCCCCTAAAGATTTTTGAAAATGGTTCAAAATAATCTACAATCGTATCTAACCTTAACTCAGAAAAGGTAAGATTATTATAAGGTTTATCGATAAAATACAGAATTCTTTTATTGGGAAATGGCGCTTATTACCAAGCCGTTGGGCTTTTATACTTCGCCTGCTCCCTATTGTATTTGCTTTTATAGGCTACTGGTGATAGTCCAGCGTATTTTTTGAACACGGTCCGAAACGCTTTTTGGTCCATATACCCCACTTGGTACATCACTTCATTTACATTTTGCTGCGTGGATTCCAAACTGCGCTTAGCGGCTTCAATTTTCACGCGTTGAATGTATTCCAAAGGCGTGTTTTGTGTCGCCTTTTTAAACCTTCGCACAAAATTTCTACTGCTAATCGCAAACTTTTTAGCTAGCTCTTCTACGGATATTTTGTGGTTCACGTTCTGCTCAATGAATTCTTGAGCATCTTTTATCGCTTTGTCATCATGGTCTTTTTGGCCTTGGAAAATGGCAAATTGATTTTGGTCTTCCCGGTCAATGTCAATTTCCAAGAACTTTGATACATAAATAGCTGTGGGTCTCCCACAATATTTTTCGACCAAGTGGGCCATAAGATTTAAAAAAGAATAGGCACCACCACTGGAGTAAATCCCATCTTCCTCAGTCACGATTTTATTGGATACCAAATTTACTTTTGGAAATAATTGCCTAAAGATTTCCATGCCCGCCCAATGTGTGGAACATTGTTTACCATCAACCAAACCGGTCATGGCCAGTACGAAAGCCCCAAGACACATACTTGCCACTTCGGCCCCATGTTGATTGCGCTGTTTCAAAATCCATGGCACATATTGTCGATTCTCTTCCATTTCCTCCAACAGCAAATCAGGTCGAAAGGCTGGGATTAGGATTAAATCCGTTTGGTGCACCTCCTCGATACTGGCATCACAATGTATGCTGAAAGCGCCATCATAAAGCACAGTTTCCTTCTGTAAGCCCACAAAATGAACATCAAAAAAATTGTCCTCTCGAACTCCGGTTTTCTTTAAAAATGTATTGGCGACGGATAGCACTTTGTACGGACCAACAACACTACTTAAAATAGCGTTGCGCTTCGGAATTAAAATGGATACATGTTTCATTATGTGGAATTTAGCTTCTTTCAAAAATAGGAAAAGCCTTTGGCAGAATCAACCCTTAAAAGTGTCTTATATGCCCTTTTTGTGCGTATTTGTCTTTTGTAGCTTTGAGGTATGGAATTCGAAAAGTTCGATGAGATAAGGCAGAAATTATGTTTGCAATTCACTGAAGTAACCGAAGGTAAAATGATGAGTTCTCCTGCAATACATTTTAATGGAAAGGTCTTTGCTTTCCTTTCCAAAAAGAACAAAATGGTGTTCAAATTAGGTATGAACAGTACTGCTCCTTCGGGTGTAAAACTGGTGGAATTCAACCCATTTAAGAACAAAGGGCCTTTGACCGGATGGTATGAGGTAGACTATTCACATCATACTTCATGGGAAGAACTGACAAGGTTGGCTTTGGGCTTAGCTAGAAAAAATTCTTGAGCTAATGTCCAAATGAACTTCTGGAAATCGTCATATCAGAAAAGAACCTAAAATCTAAAAGATGATTAGCGAAGCATACAGCTCCTTTTTTAAAGAATTGGCAAAAAATAATCACAAAGAATGGTTCCATGCCAACAAAAAATGGTACGAGAACGATGTGAAAATCCCTTTTTTGAATCTCTTGGATACCATACTGCCTACCCTTCAAGAATGGGAGGGCAAAATCGATGGGGATTCCAAAAAAGCTTTGTTCCGAATCAATCGGGATATCCGGTTTTCCAAAGACAAGTCACCTTATAATACGATTATGAAAGCTGGTTTCTCTGCGGGAGGCAAAAAGTCTGAGCTTCCCGGCTTTTATTTGGGCATTGATGCAGAAAGTATTCATGTAGGTGGTGGCCTGTTTATGATTAGCAATCCAGAACTAAAGGAATTGCGATATCATATTGCGGAACACCCGGAAGCTTTACTTTCCATTGTGGAGCGAACAGACTTTGTCCAAAACTTTGGAAAACTGAAAGGAGAAAAAGGGAAACGATTGGATAAGGAGCTCATGGCCGTTTCAGAAATAACCGACTTGATTTTTCTCAAACAGTTTTATGCCATGGCCGAATTTCCGCTCGCACCTTTTTACGATTCTGAGAACCTGGCCGACGAAGTACTTAATCATTTTGAAGCCATACGACCACTTAATACCTATTTGAGTAACGCCTTAGCGTAGCACAGTTTATTTATTAATCATTAAGCACAAACACATGACAACACAAGAAGTAGCAAACCAATTAGTTGCCCTTTGTAGAGAGGGTAAATATGAGGAAGCCTATGGGCTTTATGCCCAAGATGCCGTAAGCTTGGAGATGCCTGGATTTCCGAATGAGGTTACACAAGGATTGGATAATATCCTAAAAGGTTTTGCCGAATGGGCCAGTAATATTCAAGAAGCACATGGCGGCACTGTGGGAGATCCAATGGTGGTTGGAAATCACTTTGCGGTTCCGATGACCAGCGATGTCACCTTTAAGGATGGAAGGCGTGTGAACATGGAAGAAATTTCCTTGTACCAAGTAGAAAATGGAAAAATCAAAAAGGCCTCTTTTCATTATGACCCTTCCGCTTTTATGGGATAATTTTTAGCTCAAAATTTTTAAAGCGCCATTTTCGTGGCGCTTTTTTTATCCTCCAAAGAAGGTTTCCAATTCTTTCAGCGTTTCGGTAGAAGTCTGAATGTCTTTAACCACTTCTCCTTTATTCAGGACCACAATACGTTCGCAAACTTCGGTCACATGGATCAGGTCGTGACTGGATACCAAAACGGTAACATCTTCTCGTTCGGCCAGCTCTTTCATGATGGCCTTCAATCGTATTTGGGTAGTAGGGTCAAGGTTAGCAAAAGGCTCATCCAAAATGACCACTTCGGGATTCCCGATAAAGGAAGCTACAATACCGGCCTTCTTTTGGTTTCCTTTGGAAAGGTCTCTTAAATATTTCTTTTGCCCAAGTATCTCCCCATGGAAAAAGTCCTCAAACTGGGCTAAGAGGGCATCTACGTCGGCCCGGTTTCTTCCCCGTAGGTCGCCAATAAAATAGAAGTACTCCTCAGGAGTTAGATATCCTATCAGAAAGGATTCGTCAATAAAAGAAGAAGTGAATGGTTTCCAATCTTCACTAGCACTTACTTCAACATCGTTGTTTACAATTTTTCCTGATGTAGGTTGAATCAAATCCAGCAAGAGACTAAAGAAAGTGGTTTTACCAGCCCCGTTGTTACCTACTAGCCCAAAGCTTTGACCTTTTGGGATTTCAAGGTGGTTTATATTCAGCACCTCCTGGGAGCCATATTTTTTTGTGAGGTTATCAGCAGTAATCATATCTACTTAGTATTTCGTGTTATCTTGAATTAGCTATTTTTTTCTTTGAATCCGGCAATCATTCCGTATTTCTTTTTTCGGTATTGTTCGGTTATTGCATCCAGCAGTTTGTTTTTGAACATAAAGCCCACAACGCCCATTATGGAAAGTACGGCTACTCCCACCTCCACGGAAAAAATGAGATAGAAGATAGAAAAGATGATTATAGGTGCCCCTAGCACTGGAAGCATGATTAAGAATTGGGTGCCACTGGTGCCCTGCATATTTCCAAGCGGACTCTTATCCAAATCAATCCGTTTTTTATTAAAGGACCCGAAGTACAGAATCACCGGAATGTTCACCCCTAGATTGTAAATGGCACTTCCAAAATTGATAGCCAGAGCCTCCCAACCAAAATACGCGTAGGGTATCGTTAATAAGAACATCACTACCACACTCACGGAAATCAATCCCGCCTTGGAATCCAAATATTTGCGCAAGGGAATGTTCTGGGACATCATCATGCTATAGTAAGCACTATCCCATGCTGGGATGAACTGTCCGAAGTTGGCCAGGAAAATTCCTGTCATGAAAATTCCTAAGAAAGCGAACATGGGCATCATGTTGGCATAAATATCTTGGGTGTAAAATATGAGTCCGTAGAAAACGAAGAGCAATGAAATAAAAACCTGGGCCTTGGTCCGTTTGTTGCGCCAAATCAGTTTTAAATCCAATTGCAAGAAAGGTGCAATGTCTCCAAATCTTCTTGTCCATGCCAAATCTGAAGACTTAGCTTCTTGTTTTTTGGCCTTTAAGGAATCGTCTAAGAACAGTCGATTTCTTAGGAATTTAAAATTGAGCCAATAGACCACAAATACCAATGCAACAGGTACTAAAAACGCCCATGGATAAGCATATAAAGCATGAAAAATAGGACCAAAAAAGCCCTTGATGGGTACTATGTCAAAGTAATCCAATCCATAAAAAGTCAGGATGAGCCCAATGATTACAAAAAGTGCTTTGTCACTTTTATTAATGAGAAAGTTGACATAATTGACACAGAGTACAATCGCCAAAATGGAAACCAGCCAGAGCAATACATTCAAAACAGCATATCCCTTAACGAGCAGAACAACGGCAAAGGGGAGAAAGAAGAATATCGCGAAAAGGTTATACATGGATGCCCCTGACCTTCCCAAAATGTAATGAGTAATCTTACTTTTGCTTATTGGGATTATCAAAAAGGGCTTGATATCCATGACGGGTAGTTTTTGCAAAAAATATCGAAAGAACAACTCCACAAGCACCCAATACACCATGAACTGACTAATTGTCCACATTGGACTTTGGTCTGGAAACAACTTTCTCAGTACAAAATAGATACTCCCACCTGTGGCAATCAAAGCGACCAACATATAAATCGCGAAGAATATCATTAGAATTTTTAGGGCAATTCCCTTTCCGAAAGAGGAAGACCTAAAAAAGGACCTCCACTGCAGTCGAATGAAGTGTTTGAACATGGGTTGGCAATTTTTCTCCAAGTTAGTAATCAAAAACCTGGATTTGTTACAATGCGTTACTATTTTCTAAAAATGAAGGTTGAAAGACCGCTAATCCTTAATTTTGCGCAAAAATTGTTTTCATGAGTGATTTTCACCCCTTAAAAATTTCTGAAGTTCAAGCGTTGACTCCTAATTCCGTTGCGTTGACTTTTGACATTCCGGATAATCTCCAAGATACTTTCCGTTTTACCGCCGGACAATACATCACCCTAAAACATGGTGTAAATGGGCAAGAAGTGCGTAGGGCCTATTCTATTTCATCCGCGCCTTCTTCTGGGAAATTAACGGTCGGAATTAAAAAAGTACCGAACGGAACATTTTCGGTGTATGCCAACGAATCCGTTGCAGCTGGTGATGTTTTTGAAGTAATGCCTCCCGAAGGACGATTTGTTTTTGAAAGTGAAAACAACAAAAAGAACATTGCTGCTTTCGCAGCAGGAAGTGGAATTACTCCTATCATGAGTATTGCTCAAACCGTTTTGGAAAGTCATTCGGAGAACACTTTTGTTTTGGTTTTTGGGAACCAATCTCCAACCGAGACGATGTATTTATCTAAAATTCAGGAGCTTATACAACAATATACCGATAGGTTTCATGTACAATATTTGTACAGCCGTGCGCAAGAAGATAATGCTCTTTTCGGCCGTATTGAAACTTCAACTGTGAATTTCATCATGAAAAACAAATTCAAGGAGCTCGATTTTGATGCCTACTATCTATGCGGACCTGAAGAAATGATCAATACGGTTTCAGACACCTTGAAAAAGAACGGGATTGCTGAAGATAAAATCCTTTTTGAGCTGTTTACAAGTTCGGATACGGAAGACACCCTTGCTGAGAATTTGGACGGAAAAACCCATGTCGAAGTGCTAGTGGATGACGAAACCTTCAATGTAACCATGGATAAAAAGGAATTGGTGCTTGATGCTGTGTTGAAACAAAACATTGACGCAC